>JAFTAC010000593.1 GCA_017458805.1 Victivallales bacterium
AGCCATTGCCTCATGTTTGATTCCTTCCAGATGTTGTTGCCGTAGCTCACCCTGCTGCTATGATTCTTGCTGTACACCGTGTCGCCGTGCAGGGTCTGCCAGTCGGCCACGCTGTCGCCGTCCTGGTAGTCGGTGCCTTCCGTCAGCTGCGTGTAGGTTTCGCCGCTGACCGTGTAGTATGCCTTGCCCGTGATAAACGCTGTATCCCATGTCGCGCCGTAGCTGGTCTCTGGCGCGTCAAACTGCATCATGGATGCGTTGTTGTTGTCCGCGCCAAGGCAGGGCAGGTATTGTGGTATCCAAATGGAATTGTGGAGCCTCGTGTTGTCGTACATAAAATCTCCGATTTCCACAAACGTCCCTTTGTAGTCAATGTGCGCCAGCCTGTACCGCATCTTCGGGTAGAGGTCGTTCACCTTTATCGGGACGACGCTGCCGATGGCCATGTCTGGGTATTGCAGAAGCGTTCCCGCCCTCGTCATCATGGCGATGGTCGCCCATGTCAGTTGGTCGGTGGTGAACCTCGGGCAGTCGTCGCCCGTGTGCCAGGTGCCGCCTGTCGATTGCGTGAAGAGTGCAAAGTAGTAATTGCTGGTTACGCCTGCATCCCAGGTGAATGGCGTTGTCTTGTGCTGGTTGCGTGTGGTCTCGTCGATCAGGATGGTGCCGTCCGTCTCGTCCGCTGGAAAGCCTCCAGTCTTCATGAGCAGCCGCGTCTTCGCCCATTTCACCACGTTGTTGTCTGCTGGGTCCGTCCATGTGAATGAGAGAATCGTCCCGCTCACGGTCACGCCGTAGTTATAGGCGGGGCCGACGTAGTAAGTCGCCACGGTCGCCTGGACGCTCTCATAGATTGCCTGCGTCTGATTCTTGAGCGTCTGGCAGGTCTGCACGCTGTCGCCGATGCTTGCCACGGCCTGCGTCGCCGTCTGCGCTGCCGTCTGCGCTGCGCCTTTCGCGCTCACCGCATCAGTCTTGGCCTGCACCGCGTCGGCCTTCGCCGTCTCGGCATCGGTCTTTGCCGTTTCTGCCTTTCCCTGCGCCGTCTCCGATGCCTCCTTGGCGTTCACTGCCGCAGTCGCCGCAGATGATGCGCTTTCGGCTGCCGCGATGGCCTGGTTTGCCTTCTGCACCGCCGTGTTTTTCGCCTGAATCGTCGCCGTGACGTTTTTCGCTGCGGTGTTCGCCGCGCTTTCCGCCTGCCCCTTTGCCTCCACCGCCGCGTTTTTCGCAGCGACCGCGTCGCTTGCGGCATTCTGCGCCTGTGTCTTGGATTGTCCTGCAGCAGTCTGCGCTCCCTGCGCAGCGTTCGCGGCATTGGTCGCCTCGGTGGCCTTCTGCGCCGCCGTGTTCGCGGCATTGGTCGCATCGGTGGCCTTCTGCGCAGCCGTGCTGGCCGCAGTCTGCGCCTGGCTCGCGCTGTTCCTGGCCTCTGTGGCCTTCTGCGTTGCCGTGTTGGCCGCCGTTGTTGCGTTTCCAATCTGCGCCAGTATGGCCTCCTTTGCCGCATTGGCCGCCGTCGCCGCTGCCTCGGCCTTTCCCTGTGCCGTCTCGGCCTTCCCCTGTGCCGTTTCGGCTTTCCCCTGTGCCGTTTCGGCTCCCTCTCTCGCCGCCTGGGCCGCCGCCACCATCGCGCTCACGTCCGCTGGCAGGAATTTCACTGCGCCGCTCCATGTCGGGTTCTTCGCCGCTGGATTCCTGAATCGGAGGTAGATGTCGCTGTCAGCCTGTTCCGCGTGCCAGTTCTGGCCGTCGGTGCTGAATTGAAATTCTGGGGCCGTCGCCATCAGTGCGTCCAGCTCGTCCTTCGTGTATGAAGCATTCGGGTCGAGCAGCACCGCCGTCGCGCCGTTCACATAGACGATGCCGCGCAGGAAGACGTTGTCATCCACCACCGTCTGCGCCGCCGTCAATGCCCCGCCGACGTAGCGGATGACCTGCATCTGCGCCATGACCAGTCCTGGCCTGCCGTTGGTCTTGTCCAGTAGCTTCTGGGTGTTGGTCGCCACGTTGGCAAAAGTCACCGTATTGCTGGCCACGTCGATGGTCGCGCTTTCCTGGAAGGCGCAGAGTCCGTCTCCCAGGAAGTTGTCGGTGTCGATGGCCAGTGCGAATGTGTCGCCTGCCGCCACCTTGCCCGCTGGAAGCGTGAAGGCGATTGTCATCGGCTCGTTGAACCGCATTACTGGTTTCTGCGCGTCTCGCAGGGTGATTCCGCTGGTGTTCACCAGCTGTCCGTTGTCATTGACCTTGTAATTCATCGTCTGTCTCCTAGTTCTTGGTTAATCGCCGCTATGACCATCTTCGGCGTGATTGTCTTCGTGCATTCGTGGTCCTTTTCTCTTGGGCACCAGTCTGGCAGCCCGCATTTGAAATGGCAGGACGCGTCGTTCCAGCAGCCGTGGCAGGCCAGCCTGTTCTGCACCCGTCGGCATGGCATCTCTGCCCACGGCTCCGTGAAACCTGAAATCATCACGATCGGCGTTCGCATCATCCAGGCCATCCAGGCCAGTCCGCTTGGCAGGCCCACCAGCATCTTCGCGTTCATCAGGGTCTGGAGCCGTTCCTGGAGCGGTCGGTCTCCCGTGAAGTCCTCTGCTCCGTGCAGTCCGTGCTTCTTGTCCTTGTCGATGCAGATTGCCCTGTAGCCTCTGCTCTGGATGTATTCCACGACCTCCTCCCAGCCGCTTTCGCGCTGCCATTCCTTCTGCGCCATCGATGCCCTGAAGGCCAGGCAGATGTGCGGCTCCTTCACGTATCCGTCCTTCCCGTCGCCGTATGACGGGATTGGCGGCTCCTGCCTGATTTCGTCGTCCATTCCGAGGTCGTAGCCTGCCAGCGCGTCGAGCGGGACCAGCTGATGCTCGAACCTCGCCCGCGTGCCGTCGCCGTCGTATCTCACGCCCAGCCTGTAGGTGGCGTATGGCGCGAGGTTCTTTGCCTCCTCCTTCGTGAAAAACGCGATGTCTGGGTAGGTCGTCTTGAAAAGGTCGGCCACCGCTGGGGTCATCACGCAGCCCAGCTTGCAGCCGTGTTTTCTCTGAAACCTGGCCGCGTAGCTAAACCAGGCGATGGTGTCGCCTAGCGCGTCGCTGTCGAACCGCAGTAGCGTCTCCTTGCCCTGCAGATCCATTTCGTGCCTGAAGACCAGCCTTTCGCCGATGCGGATTTCCATCCCGTATCGGACGTAGAAGCGGTGGCGGCTCTGCCATTGCTGGCCGCCCGTCATCTCGTGCGTCTCCAGGAGGTTCCCGCTGTCGAGGTCGTGAAGCGTTACGGTGTACTGCTCCTTTCCCTCTGGTGTCAGGATTCGGCACCCGTCGTTGAAGTCGTAGCGGATGTTCTGCGGCGTTATCTCCGACGGGATGAGCGGTTCTCTTAGAAATCCCTTTATTTTCATTTTCCCTCCAGTGCCTGCTTGACCTTTTCCAGAACCATCTGGCTTGTAATCGCCCGCGTGCATTCGAACCTCGCGTCTCCTTCTCTGAATGGGCACCAGAGGTAGTCTCCGTGGTCGAATTCCGCCCGCGTGTCGTTCCAGCATCCATGGCAGACGTGGCGGTTCAGCACCCTGTGGCATTTAAACTCGTTGAATGGCTCCGTGAAGCCTGAAATCATCACTATCGGAACCCTGCAGCACCAAGCCAGCCAGGAAAGCCCCGAGCTTAGTCCGATGAACGCGTCCGCGTCCTTGATGAGGTCGATGCGTTCCTGAAGCGGTCTGTTTCCCGTGAAGTCCTCCGCTCCGTATGGCATCGCGTTCCAGATGATTCCCGCGCCTGTCTCGCGTTCCTTGTCGATGCAAAGGACGCGGTAGCCGTTGTCCTTCAGTGCCGCTATGACCTCGCGCCATCCCTGCGGGTTGTTCCAGAGTTTCGCCTGGCTGCTTCCCTTGGTCGCTATGACGACGTATTTCTCCGCGATTTTTCGTTCTGCGGAAAGGTCAACCCTCGGCGGCTCGTCGCCGATTTCCTCGTCCAGCCCGAGCTGGTATCCGATGGCGTGATGGAGGCCAGTCTTTCGGAAGTCCACGGGCTGATGGTCGATGTCTCCTTGGAAGTAAAGCCCCAGCCTATAGGTGGCATATGGCATTTCCTTCGCCGCGTCCTCGTGCGTGATGAATTCCATTTCTGGGTACTGCTTTCGGAAAAGGTCGGCCATCTCCGTCTGCATTGCCAGCTTGAGCCTGCAGCCGTGTTTCTTCTGGAAACGCTCGGCATAGCTGAACCAGGCGATGGTGTCGCCCAGTGCGCCGATGGGAAACTCCAGCAACACCTCCTTGTCCTTGAGGTCGTTGAAGGTGGTAAAAACTGGCCTGTCCAGCTCGCCCTTCCTGTAAACGTCGATTTTGTATGGGACGTAGTATTTCTTGATTGTGGCAATTATCGCCCCTTTCGGCACGTCCATCGCGTATATGACGAGACCGCTGCTCAGGTCTGTTATGACCACCCTGTAGTCGTCCTCCGCCCATTCCTCTATCTGGATTCTCGCGCCGTCATTGAAGTCGCCGCGTATCGGGTATCTCGTAACCCAGCCAGCCAGCGTCTTCGGCGGTGCCGTGAATGTCCGTCTTTGCGGCTCATTGCTGGCCGTTGCGGTCTCCTGCGGCTGCGTGTCGGTGTTTGCTGGTATGCTGGATGTGTTCGCTGGTATGCTGGATGTGTTCGTCGGTGTTTCCATTGTCGCTCCTTATTCGTTGTAGTAGATGCTGTTGCCCGTGATAATCGCCCCAGCTTCGGATGTCACGCCTCTCACCCATGCGCTGTAGCCGTCGCAGTAAAGAGAACCGCCGCTCTGCACGGTCACGTTGCTTGCCGAGTTGCGGCTGCAGATGCTCATCACCGCGCCGTCTCCGACGGTCACGTTGGTGGCGTAGTTGCTTCCTCCGTATGCCACGAGCATCGCCCCTGCGCCGATGCTGGCATTCGCCAGTGTCGCGTAATATGTCGGCCTGACCGTTGCGCCTGCCGCGATTGTCGGTGCGTCCAGTGTCGCGCTGGAAAGGACGACCGATGCCCCTGCGCCGATGCCGACCGTGGCGTAGCCCCTGCCGTAGATCGTTCCCGATGCCCCGCCGCCGATGTTCACCGCCGTGCCGCCGTTCACCAGGTTGAACGTTGCGCCGCTGCCGATGGCCACGCTTGCCTGGTTCGCGCTGTAGATTTCTGCAA
Organism: Victivallales bacterium; assembly: GCA_017458805.1. Taxonomy (GTDB): domain Bacteria; phylum Verrucomicrobiota; class Lentisphaeria; order Oligosphaerales; family Oligosphaeraceae; genus RGIG3456. The sequence continues at coordinate 5,172 of JAFTAC010000593.1, forward strand.
AGCCGCTTTCGCCCACCGTGATGCCGTTCTCGCCGTTGTGCTGGTAAATGGAAAGGTAGCCGCCGCTCCCTACCGCGATGCTTCCTGTCCCCGTGCAGAATTGCTCGTAGTACGTCCCCCCTTCGCCGAGGCTTATGTCCTGTGCCGAGCAGCCGCTTTCGATTCTAACGCTTGCGCCTGCCCCTAGGTTTATGTCGCAGGCCGTCCCTCCGTATTGCATCGAAAAACCGCCGCCGTCGCCGAGCGTGACGTTATGCACCGTGGCCAGTGTGTTGAAAGCCAGCGCGACGCTCTGCCCGTATGCCGTGTTGCCCAGGCTTGGCTTCCTGTTGCTCCAGTACATCGTGCCTCCGCTGGGTCCGAATGTCGCCGAGCCTAGGTCGTAGTCGTCGTAGAGAATTGCCGCGCCTCCGTCGATGTCGAGGCTGTCTATTCTCCCTCCGCTCATGATGTACGCCCGTCCGCTGGAGACCAGCGTCGCCGCCGTCACCGTTCCGAAGTTGCTTACGGACATCACGCCGCCTTCGATGGTCGCCTGCGCCAGCTGCGCGTTTGCCTCTATGTAAACCGATCCGCCTGCGGTCACGTCGGCGATCTGCGCGTTCTGGTTCGCCTGCAGCCTCGCGCCGCTGTGGATGGTGTTGCCTGCCGCCGACGCATTGCTGACAAAAAGCGTCCCGTATTGGCTCACCTCGTTCCCGCTGGCGTAGCCTCTGTTCACCACGTACAGCCTCATGTTGGACATCACCTTGTTGTCCATCGCGCTGCATTTGGAGTAAATGGTCCCGTATGCCGACGAATAATGCGGCCCCCAGGTGGTGCGTGTCGCCATCGCCCCTGCCTGCAGAATGAAATTCTGGTAAAACTGGCAGTCCTCCGCCGTGCCGTAGTTGCCGATGCTGCCGAGTCCGATGGCCACGTTGCTGATGTGCGAGCCGTTGCCGCTAAAGCTGCCCCTTGCGCCAGTGCCTTCGATTCGGAACCGATCGTCTGTCTCGCCGCCTGGGTAGATGTTGATTCTCGCCCCGTCTTCCATGTCGATTCCTGTCACCGCTGCGCCAGACGAAACCGTCAGCGTCGCGCTGCCGCCCATTGTCATTCCCGCGATGTCCGCTCCGTTCACCGCGTAGAAGCTCATGTATTCGCCCAGGCTGACGTTCCGTGCCGTCCCGCCGCTGGAAACGTTCAGCGTCTTGCTGTATCCCGATTTGAAGACCAGCCCGTTGGCCGTCCCGCCTGACTGGATGTTGACGTACTGGCTTGAGTTGTTCATCTGGCAGTCCTGCAAGACCGCGCCGCTGCTCACATAGATGTTCGCTCTTCCTCCGTCCATCGCCACGCCGCTGGCCGTTCCGCCGCTCATGTTGAGATTGCAGGAGTTGCCCATCGCGATGCCGTGCGCTTCACCCTGCGTGATGTTGATGTTGCATGAATCGCCGCCGTCGATGCCGCTTGCCGTCCCACCGATCAGGTTGAGCGTCGCGCTGCTCATCAGCTCCACGCCGCTTGCCGTCCCGCCCTCGATGCGGATGCTTGCACCGTTGTAGATCCTAACCGCCTGCGCCGTCCCCTGCGAGCTGACAGCCATGCTGTATATCGTTCCCGCTCGAAGCGTCCGTCCGCTCATCGCCATAGCCGATTGGTTGCATTTTCCGTTCTGGAGGAACGTGAAGCATCCCCTCACGCCCATCACCGCGCCGCCTGGCACGTCCTGGCCTGGGTCGCTTCCCATCGGGTTGTATCTGAAGGGTATTTTCATTTTATGCCTCGTATGAATATGCGTAGTTCACGTGCAGGTCGATGTTGTTCACCGCGCCTGATTTATAGAAGCCTCGAATCGTGAACACGTGGTATGTGGTGTTGCCGTTGACAAGTGCCAGTGTCTCTGGGATGCTGATTGCGCTCATCGTGCTGCTTGCGCTGCCCACGGTGATGCTGCTGATCGCGCCCGTCGC
>JAFTAC010000594.1 GCA_017458805.1 Victivallales bacterium
GGTTGCGCAGGACGACGGCGAGGGCGCCGTCGTTACCCCTGGCCTGTGGTTGCGCAGGACGACGACGAGGGCGTCGTCGTTACCCATTTTCCCAGGCGGTGTTGCCGTAGATGCCGTGGGCGAAGAAGACGGGGGTGTAGCCTGATTCTGTGGCGTGTTGGCAGGCGCGTTCAATGCGCAGCAGGTGGTCGGGGAGGTAGTTTTTGTAGTGCGGGTAGGAGTACTGCTCGTGGGAAAGCAGTGCAAGTGCCGTGTTGTAGTACGGGTTGTGGATGAAAAGGCGGTCGATTTCCGATTCGATTTTCTCCAAGGGCGTCAGGTTGCAGATAAGCGCGTCGGGGAAGAGGAAGAAGTCGTGGAAGCGGTCGTAGAAGACCAGATGCGTTGCGACGTATTCAGAGACATCCTTCTCGTAGAAGAGATTGACATCGCAGAAGCGCGTCTGCCTGCCAGTGGCGTCGCGCTCCCCTTCGATGATGAAGGAGGCGGTGTTGACGCGCATTCCACGCTCGCGCAGGACGTGAAGCGTGTCGGGCGGCTGCATCGCCCAGTGGATGTTGGTCGGTGCGATAAGCGTCTTTTCCCCTGCGAAACGGATGATTTCCGAGGCGATGAGGTCGTAGTCTGCCGCAAGTTTTTCAGCGGTGGCGTGCTGGTAGGGACGGTCGGGGAACTCCGAATAGGAGTGGAAGGCAAGGCGCAGCCAGGAGGCGTTGTCCTCGAACTCGGACTTGTAGCAATCGGGGAAATCCTTCATCTCGATGCCATGATGGTCGTCTCGATAGAAGCAGTTGAGGGTGAAGCAGGTTCCATGTTTGCGATTGATGTCGCGCAGGGCCTTCAAGTAGAAGTGGTCGAAGAGGGATCTGGGGTGCTCGCGGGCTATCTCCGTCAGGAAGAAGCTGTTGTCGTCAATCGCGAAGTTGTACCGCTTGAAGGCCTTTTTGTCCCAGACCAGCGTGAGGGTCTGGGAGAGCTCGCCATACTGCGAGGAGGCGCAGACGGTGACCTCGTTGATGCGTTTCGTCAGACGTGCTGTTCCCGTGAATTGGCGGTCCATGCGGTCAGCAGGGATGCCGTTAATCGTGACGAAGGCACGCGGGTCTGCCAGACCTTGGATAGGGATTTCGAGGGCTTCGTCGGTTTCATGCCCGAAGGTGTAGTCGAGGACGGCCCCGCTGCGGAGGTTGGTTAGTTCCAAAATCATAGTTTTCCAATTGGGTTTTCCGTGCGCTCTGAAGGAGCGCACGGTCAGGACGGAGGTTTAGTGGCTGGCAGGAGGGGCGAGGCACAGCCCTGTGGCGCAAAGGGCGCGAAAGCGCGCCCCAGTTCCACCGCACGCGTTGCGCGCAGGCTACGCGACTTAAGCACACATGCTTTGGATGAAAACCTTTGCCAGAGCCATAGGCACTGGCTACGGGCGCGTTACGCAACGGACTTGCGGAATCGTGCGAGGGAGCCGATGAAGAGGACGGCGCCGATGGCGGCCAGCCAGAGGAAGGGCTTCCAGACAACGTCGAAGCCTGCGCCACGGTAGAGAATCGCCTGGCTGAACTGCACGAAGTGGGTGGTGGGTGCGAAGTTCATGATGAGCTGGATAGCCTGGGGCATGCTTTCACGCGGGGTCATGCCGCCAGAGAGCATCTGCATCGGAATGAGCACGAGGATGAAGAGCATTCCAAGCTGGGGCATGCTCTGCGCGATGCACGCCAGGAAAATACCCATGGAGGTGACGGCGAAGAGGTGCAGGGCGAGTCCGCTGGTGAAAAGCACGATTGAGCCTCCGATTGGTACGTGCATCATCCCCTTGATGACCACGACCACGGAGAGTGTGGCCGAAACCAGCACAGCCGCCCCCATCGACCATATCTTGGATGCGATGATTTCGAACTCCGTCACAGGCATAACCAGCAGGTGCTCCAAGGTGCCGCTTTCGCGTTCGCGGATGAGGGCGGCCCCCGTCAGGATGATTGCCAGCATCGTGATGTTGTTGATGAGCTGCATGACACTCTGGAACCAGGAGATGGTCAGGTTGGGGTTGAAGCGGTTGCGGATGACGCATTTCGCCAGCGAGGTCTCGGAGCCTTTGGTGAACTTGGCGATCTCCGCCAGGGCGATTTGCTGGATGTAGCCAGCCCCCGTGAAGGCCTGCGTCATGCGGGTGGCATCCACGTTCAGTTGGATTTCAGGGCCGTTTCCCGCCAACACGTCCTTCTGGAAGTTCACAGGAAAGACCAACACGAAGGTGTAGAGGCCGCTGTCCATTCCTGCGTCGATTTCGCCATGGGTAATGCTGACGGGCGGCATGAAGTAGGGGGGCATGAGGGCGTCGGTGATACGCTTCGACAGCTGCGAGTTGTCCTCATCGACGATGGCGACGGCGGCTTTCGTGAGGGAGTCTGGGTATGCGTTGGCGGTGACGTAGATGGCCATGGTGAAGGAGTAGATGATGAGAAGCATCATCAGCCAGTCGCCAAGAAGACCGCGCAGTTCCTTGATGCCAAGGTTATAGATGTTCTTTACTGTCTGCCACATGGTTACGCCTCCTGTTTCTTAAGAAGCATGATGCCAACGCCAAGGATGATTGGCACCGTGACGAGCAGGATGATGAACGGCAGCAGCAGGTCGTTGAATCCAAGAGCCTTGTTGAAGACGCCGCGGCAGATGAGCAACGCATGCGTCGTCGGGTAGATTTCACCGACGATGCGCGCCACGCCCTCCTGGGTGGAGACGGGGTTCATCAGCCCGCACATGGACTGCGCAGGCAGCAGCGTGCCAATCATCGTCATGAAAATCACCGCAATCTGGCTGCGCGTGACAGCGGAAAAGAGCAGGCCCATCCCCGTGGAGATGATGCAGTAGATGAAGAGCCCTGCCACCAGGGCGAAAAGGCTGCCCTTGACAGGCACGTCAAACACAAAGACCGCCATCAGCAGCATGATGATGAAGCTAAGCGTGGAAAACAGAATATACGGTATCTGCTTCCCTATCAGGAACTCGCCGCGGCTCAGCGGCGTCACATACAAGTTGATGATGGAGCCCATCTCCTTCTCGCGCACCACTGCCAGAGCCGCCAGGATGGCGGGTATCATCAGCAGCAGGATAGGTATGACGGCGGGGACCATGGCGGGCAGGCTCTTTACATCGGGGTTGTAGCGGTTGCGCGTCTCGACGGAGACCATGGAGAGCCCAGCAGAGGAGAGGATCTTGCTTTCCAACCACTTGGAGTGCAGCCCCTTCAGATAGCCGTTGATGGTTTCTGCACGGGTGGGCATGGCACCGTCAACCCAGAAGGCGATTTCGGGCGCATACCCCTGCTCCACCTGCTTGCCGAACTGCGGCGGGATTTCCACGACCAGGCTCAGTTCACCGCTTTTCATTCGTCGGTCGATTTCGGCGTGGTTCAGGACAGGCGGCTTCTCGGAGAAGTAGCGCGAGCCAGAGATGTTCAATGCATAGTCCATGCTCATCTGGCTGCCGTCGTTGTCCAGCACGGCGAAGGGGAGGTCCTCCACGTCCATGTTGATGCCGTAGCCCATCACAAGCATCAGCAGCAGGGCGCCGAAGATGGCCAGCGTGAGGCGGATGGGGTCGCGCGTCAGTTCAAGGGTCTCGCGCCAGCTGCACGTATAGACGCGCTGCCAGTCGAAGTACTTCCTGAAGAAGTGCGTAATCAGATTCTCCCTCTGTGGAGCGGGAACGTTTGCCGCGACGGTTTCATGTGGGATTGCTGGCTCCTGCGAGGGATTCAGGGCGTTGTGGGCTGGGTCGGCGTCCTGCAGGTAGCCGATGAAGGCCTCTTCGAGGGTGGCGGCTTTGCGCGCCTCCGTCAGCTCCACGGGGGTGCCGCATGCCAGCGACTTGCCTGCGTGCATAAGGGAGATGCGGTCGCAGCGGGCCGCCTCGTTCATAAAGTGCGTTGTGATGAAGATGGTGACCTTGTCCCGCCGTGAAAGCTCAATGATGAGCTCCCAGAAGCCGTCGCGGGCGACGGGATCGACGCCCGAGGTCGGTTCGTCCAATATCAGAATCTGGGGGCGGTGGATGGCGGCGGCTGCCAGCGAGAGGCGCTGCTTGAGGCCCAGCGGCATGGAGGCGGGCGTGATGTTCTCGTAGGGTTCCAGCTGGAAGCGCTGCATCATCTCCTGCACGCGGTTCTCCACCTCGTTCGACGGAATGCGGTAGAGCTTGGCGTAGAGTTCCAGGTTCTGGCGAACCGTCAGCTCGCTGTAGAGCGAGAAGAGCTGCGTCATGTAGCCGAGGTTCTGGCGGACCGCTATGCTGTCGTCTCCGACTGGCTTGCCGAAGAGCTTGGCTTCGCCCTCTGTCGCGGGGAGGAGGCCTGTCAGCATGCGCATGGTGGTGGTTTTGCCGCAGCCATTTGAGCCCAGGAAGCCGAAGATTTCGCCACGGCGAATCTTGAAGCTGACGTGGTCAACGGCGGTGAATGAGCCGAAGCGCTTTGTAAGGCCCTCCGCTTCAATGGAGTACTCCTCGCCCGCCGTCAGCTCCAGAGGCGGCACCGTCAACTCCTTGTGGTGCTGGCGCTTTTCCGCTGGCAGAAGCTGGATGAAGGCTGCATCGAGGTTGTCGCGCTGCGTGCGCTCCAGAATCTCCTGGGGCGTGCCAGTGGCAAGCACCTGGCCGTCGTCCATGGCGACGAGCCAGTCGAAGCGCTGCGCCTCGTCCATATAGGCGGTGGCCACGATGACGCCCATATTGGGCTGTTCAGCGCGGACGTTATCGACGAGGTCCCAGAACTGCCTGCGCGCCAACGGGTCAACGCCAGTCGTGGGCTCGTCCAGCACCAGCAGGTCGGGGTCGTGGATCAGCGAGCAGCAGAGGCCCAGTTTCTGCTTCATGCCGCCAGAGAGTTTTCCTGCCGGGCGGTCGAGGAACTTGTAGAGGCCCGTGCTTTTGGTGAGGCGGTCGATGCGGCGGCGACGCTCGGGGGCGTCGTGCCCGAAGAGCCGCGCGAAGAACTGGAGGTTCTCCTCCACGGTCAGCGTGAAATAGAGGTTTTTGCCGAGGCCCTGGGGCATGTAGGCGATTTTGGGGCAGACCTTGTCCCGATGCGCCTTGTCCCGCATGTCGCCTCCCAGCACGTAAAGGCTCCCTTGCGGCGGCATGACGTGCGCCCCCGTGACCAGGGAGAGCATGCTGGATTTTCCGACGCCGTCAGGACCGATCAGCCCCACAAGCGTATGAGACGGCACTTCCAGCGAGAGGTGCTTCAGGGCCTCCACCTTGCCGTATGACAGGGAGACGTCCTGAAGGCGCACAATAGGATTCTCAAGATTCATAAGCGCAAAAAACAAAGAGAACGCTATTTCTTCAGGGGTTCACCCGTTCTTTCCTTGTAAGTCTTCAGGTGGTCTGGCCACGGCGTGTTGTCGTCCAGCTTGACCCAGGCGACGCCTGGCAGGCCAGTCTTCACGTATTCGATGTACTGTTCCAGCAGTTCAGGCGCGATGTGCGCCTTGATGCGGAACATGAGCTTCTGGCGTTCGATTTGCGTCTCCACGGTCTTGGGCGTGAACTGCGCCGTGCTGGCGACGTAGGAGACTGCGGCGGGCACGGGGTATTCTGGGATGGCATCCAGCACAATCCTGACCTCGGTGCCGATTTTCACCTTGCCTGCGATGCGTTCGGGGAGGAAGAAGGTCATGTAGATGTCCGTCAAATCCACCAGGTTGAGGACGCGTCCGCCAGCGGAGAGGACTTCGCCTTTCTGCGCGATGCGGTACTGGATGCGCCCCTTGCGCGGGGAGACGAGCAGGGAGTCGTCGATGTCTGCCTTGATGCGTGCGATGTCGGCGTCGGCGGCCAAGACGGCGGCCTTCGCGCCCTCCGCATCTGCCTTGGCGACCGAGACGGCGGCTTCCGCCTGCTTGACGCCCGCCAGCGATGATTCGTAGGCGGCCTTGGCAGAGAGGTACTCCGCTTCATCGTCGTCGAACTTCTGGTCGGAGACAACCTCTTTCTTGTGGAGGGACTGCGTGCGGCCATACCGCTTCTGCGCACCCTCCATAATGCTCTTCTTCTGCGCCACAGCCGCATTGGCCGCAGCCACTTCGCTCTCGCGCACCTGAATCAAGGCGAATGCGCTGGCCTCCGTGGTGATTGCCTGCTTCTTCTTGGCCTCCGCCTGCGCCAGCTGCGCATTCAGCACGTTCAGCTGCATCTGGACCAGCGGCTGGTTCTCCTTGACAAAGTCGCCTTCATCGACCATAATCTCGTCAATGCGCCCTGCCAGCTTCGTGGAGATGCTGATTTCCGTGGCCTCCAGGCGTCCGTTGCCAGAGGCGAAC
>JAFTAC010000595.1 GCA_017458805.1 Victivallales bacterium
GCAACGCCGAACTTCTCTATGATTGACTGGGTCTTGGAATAATCAGCCTTTGCCGTGGCGAAGGAAAGCCCACCGATGGTAATAGCCGCCAAAATTGCGATGATGCCGATGGCCGCCAGAAGCTCAATCAAGGTGAATGTGCGTTTTCTCATATTGTCATCTCTCCAATGTCAGTTCTTTGCGTTCTTCCTGGCCGTGTATTCGCGGATGAGCAGTTCCGCCTCAACTGGTGAAATCCAGTCGCGTTTGGGCATAGAGGCCCCCTCCGCAACCAGCAAGCTCTCCAAGTTCTTGTACTGCTCCATCAGGCTGTTCAGCTGGTTGGGATGCTTCTCCTTATAGGCTTTTTGGGCCTCCTTGCAGAGCTTCACCAAAGAAGCATACATCTCAGCACGCTTCTGCACGGGGACAAGCTGCTGCTCTCTGGCATTCGCCTGCTTCAATTCCATAACCTTGTACGCAGCCTCCTTGGCTGCCTTCTCAGCTGTCGGCTGCAGAAGCTGAACATACTTGAAAAACGGACCATAGAGAGGCTCAAAGCCCTTTTCCTTCGAAAACTGCTTCTTGAGCTTCAGCTGCTTCGCCTGGTAATAGACCTTGAAGTGGTTCTTCTGCCCTGAATTGATGGTGTTCAGGTTGACGCGGGAAAGCGGGAGTTTGGGTTCGGCAGCCCCAGTGCGCGACCTGTCCATCGCTGCCAGCCCTCTGCCGCCCTGCTGCGCAAACAGCAGACCTGCCAGAGCAAGCAATATGCAAATCGTCTTTTTCATGCTGGTCACTCCTTTGTTGCGGGGTGAAGGGGAATGCGTCAATAATCCGCATAGCTCTTGCGGAAAATGGTGAAGTTGTTCGTCCAGGCATCGCGAAGCACGTTGACTGTCAGAATCTTCGTGCCCAAAATGCTGCAATACTTGCCATCATAGTGGGTCGGGTTCAGCACGCTCTTCATGAAGTTGGCATCACTCCAGAGAGTGCCCATGGCGGTTTGGTCCTCGAACTCGGTCATGGCCTGCGCCACGATGATGATGGTGTATGCGTCATTGCGAGTAGAAAGCAGATTGGCGGTGCGCCCGATGATTGACTCTGCCTCCATGTCATCGCCATAGGAGGCGATTGGCAAAGCGGAGACAAACTCTGCTCTGGAGAGACCAGGCGCAGGCCAGGTCCCCGCAGCCAAATTCGCAATGGTAATAGGAGTTGTTGACGTGTAAGTAATAGAACCATGCTCAATGTCATCATCGGTCTTGATGCCACGGAAGAGGACATCAGCATAATTTCTGAAGATGCGGCTGTTGGAGTTGAACTTGCCCTTGGAGTAGCAGATTGGGCCAATCTTGAGCTGGTCGAGGATGGCTCCATCACCGTCTCCGTATGAGATATCTGCACCAGCCGTAAAGGCAGTGTACTTGGTCAGGCGGATGGTGCGGAAGGGCTCGCCCCTGTGGATGGTGCCCAGCTCCCAGAAGTTCTCAAAAGGCGCGTTCTTGATGAAGGCGTTGTGGTATTTCTGGTCGGAGGAGGATTCCTTGTCCTTGTCGCCATAGCTTGAGTATTGGGTTTCAAAATCGGAAGCGTTGGCATATTTGTTGATGGCGTCAAGGGTCCGCACATCTCCGTCAGTCGCAATCTGCTCCTCTTCGACAATGACGCTGTTAGCTGTGTTCTTGTTCCAGTACCAGTCCATGGCGCGGTGATTGCACCTCGGGTCGATGGCCTGGAGGGAGGCATAGTAGGTCTTCTCGAAAGATGCAATTCCCGCGCTTCCCCCTGGCATTTCAATCGTGATGACCTCATCCAGTTCCTTGTTGGAGAAGGCCAGGTCAAGCACATTCGTGCCGTCTGTCGTCTGGACAAGGACTTTTGTGATGGTGAACTCGTACTTCACGGCAGGAGGCATATAGACAGGCAAAAGCGTGATGGGATCCATTTGAGAGTTCAGGTAGCCCTCCGAATAATCCAGCACTGCCTGGGATGTAAAAGCCTTTGTGGCATACAGGGTATTTCCTGCTATTGACACGGCATCGGTGAAGGTGAAGCTGAGGTCTTTTGCCTCGGGGGTACCAGTGGTAGGATGCGTCCCGTGTGCGGTGTGTCCACAGGTGACAGTGAGCGTCCCCAGCACGCGCAGCTGGATTTGCGAGCATTCAACCGATTCATCGAAGATATTGACCAGCTCGACTTTTGGCGTGACTTCCAAGTAGTATGCGTATGTTTTGCCCTCGTCAGCAAGCGAGGCCTCGCGCGTCGCATGCACCTCAAAGACGACTTCGTTGATGTAGGGTACCTTTTCGTTGCCGCAGTAGGCGGGCTCGGCATCTGCGGTAGCAAAATCGTAGTCTGGCGGGATGGTAGCGGTGTTGTTCTCATCGCAGAAGTCAATCATATTGGCGGCGACGTGCTTGGCTAGCTCATCCGTGGAGCCACTGTCCAGCCCCTTACCGACCATGGCAGAGAGGAACGGGATGGCAGTCTGTCCACCGCCGTCAAAGGTCTCCCACTCGTCCACATCGCTGGTCACAAGTTCGTCAATCAAGTCCTTGGCATCATCCAAATCCTCTGCATACCAGGCGCAGGCCTCATTTTTGCAAACTGGCTTGTTAGACTCATAAAAAGATTTATCTCTGTCGCCGTTTTCATATCCTGTCAAATCAAATCTCGCGTATTCATCTCCGCCAAGCGCCGTGATGAAGGATTCAGGCTCCCACTGAGAGAAGAACCGAAAGGCAAAAATATCGGTGCCTATTGCCCTTGCTGGATCCTCCGTTTGCCCATTGATAAAACAACCATTCCCAGTCCTGTTGATGAGATGGTCGTAGGAGAACCAGGGCATCTTCGTCTCCGTGCCATTGGCAACACTATTTAGAAAGGAGAAGTATTTTGTATTATCGACCCTGATTTCCAGTGGCAAAAGTCCGAGTCTCAAAGTATCCGATTCTTTAACACCATGCTCTGGATCGTATGCAGAGACGATCGGATAATAGAAATCAGTGGCACTATTGAAAGTGTCAGAAAGTTTACCTGCAAATAAAACTTCTTCTCCGTCCTTGACATAAGGAATATTTTTAGTTGAAGAAGTCACCGAGCTAGCACGACGGATGATGAGCTGATTGATGTCGAACTTGCCACCCTCTTCCAGAATCAGGGCACAGCTTAAAAACCTGGGA
>JAFTAC010000596.1 GCA_017458805.1 Victivallales bacterium
CCTACAGAGTTTGAAGAGGCTTTCCATTCTGGTCAGCCATTCCCAAAATATGAAGCATTCTCCCAATACAAAAAGCTCCATACCATCCGGGCCAACTATGATTTTTGGGCTAAACGCTTCGAGAAGATAGCCAGAGGCGAAGCAATCCTGTCAATTAGACAATGGGTAGGCAAACCCTACGGAAAAGGCTCAACGCAACGCGAGATTGCCCGTCTGACCCGCGAGGATGGAATAGGCTTGCAGCGTCTTTCGTTTACGGTAGATGCTAACACATGTAAACGTGTAGCTCTCATAGACGGCATCACCCTTCCTTCCCTTCGGGTCCTGGCCAATAATGACGGCCTGTCCTTAGATGATTGGAACGACTGGTTCAGGGGCTATGACCTCTCGCATAACTTGGCAATTATCCATTTCACGAAATTCAGGTACTAACTATGTTTCCCGCTCCCGGCTCCACAGTTCACGTCCGCTGGTATGGCAAGACGCTGCAGGGCGAGGTAGTCCCCGATGATGGCCGCATCGCCCTCTTCGCCTCCATGGTTCATGTCCGCGTCCACATACAGGGCACGTCCGTCATCGCCGTGTTCTCGCCCTCCCACGTCTATGCCACCGCCGACGAGGTGCCCGCCTCCACGTCGCCCCATGCACTTCCGGCGGGTTCTCCCGCTGGCTCTCCCGCGTCGTGCCCTTCCCCCGCTCTTTCGTCCATTATCTGCGCTGGCAGCGCAGAAACCGCCGCTCCCTCCCCCACCTGGTCCACCCCAGACCTCGATGCCCACCGAGCCCGCTACCGCCAGTTCAAGGACTCACATTGGGACCACGAGCACAACCATATCCGCATCGATGCCCTCGAAGAGTTCTACCAGCTCTTTCGTGAAGGTGTGGCCATGCGCCAACAGCAGTGCCAGAAAAGCGAGCCATCGCCCATTTTGGAACGCAAAACGTTAAAAATGGAACGGAAACCGTTAAAACCGGAACGGAAACAACCCAAAATCGAACAAATCCAACTTTCATTTCATTTTGATTGATCATTACAAATTATGAAGAACTTACCACTTAGGATTTATCTCAACTTCGGAGAGATAGATGAAGAAGATTACGAGAATGGAGATTTTGACGAAATAAAGAATCTCGACGAAAACGCCGTGACATGGTGTGAGGATAAGGTTTTCGACACCGACGAAGAATATCTGAACATTGCTCTGGTTAACAAGATTGTACGCGATGCCGTTGAGAACGCCAAAGGCAATAAATGGCAGCTGCTCCGCGAGAAATACGCGGGAATGATGATACAAGGTATTATGGCGAATCATGGACTTTCACTTGCCAAAGATAACCGCGATATGCTTTGTAAAGGGATTGCACTCTTTGCTATAGAAATGGCCGACGCTCTCATTGCTGAACTAAAGAAAGAGTAGTGAATATGACGAACGATGAAATAACCAAATTTGAGAGCGGCTATAATGAAGGTTTCTTCTACGCCGCACAGGCAGTTGCCAGCGCAGTACTGCGCCTCATAGACAACCATCCCCGGTGGATGCTCGACCCCGACCGCCGACAGGCAAAAGCCGAGATAAAGCTGGCGACAAAACGTATTCTCCAGAAACGGGGCCTCATTCCCTATAGCTACGATGTCATGATGGGAAAGGCTGAAGACGTGCCAGTCGATTTCAATTTGCAATACTGACTATGACCCACCACCAACTATCCCTCACCTTCGACTACGGCATCAGCCGCGAACAATCGTGCATCCTCTGCCATTTGTCTGCGGAATGTGAGAGGTGCTGCGTCAAATGTCAGGCAGAGAACAAGAATGGCTCATGCCCCGGTCAGCTATGCAGTCAGCCCATGCGCCACCATGATGGCCAACGATGGGATGCCTGGATGCATATACTGGAGAATATGCTGCCAGAGCTGGCACGATTCATCGCCCCAGAACTGAGAAAGAAATATGGTATTAACAAACTGATAAAAAAGATGAAAAGAGTATGACTAACAACATTCAGATTTTCAAGAACGACCAGTTTGGAGAAATCCGCACAGCTGGTACGCCAGAGAAGCCGCTCTTCTGTCTTGTGGATATATGCAAGGCAATGGAGCTGAGTACTGTCAAGAAAGTGAAGAAC
>JAFTAC010000597.1 GCA_017458805.1 Victivallales bacterium
GCTAATTGCTAATTACTACACGCATGTCACGTTTCTTTACCATTCTTCGCAAACATGCACTGCTGAGCATCTTAGCCATCGCGCTCATCGGCCTGGTGCTGCGCCTGACGCAGTGCGCCTGCCTCGCCGACCACCCATCTGTCGTCCATCCCTCCAGCCAGACGGACATGGCGACCTACATCCGCCTGGCGGCGGAGATTTCACGCGGGGAATGGCCCGACCACTACGACTACCAGCCATTCTACTACACCATCTTCCTCCCCTTCTGCCGTCTCTTCAGCGGGGACAGCCCATGGGGCGCGATGGCGCTACAGGCACTTCTTGGCGCGGCAGCCGTCTTCCTGACGGGACTATGCGCCGCACAGCTCTTCGGGAAGCGAGCGGGGCTTCTGGCTGCCTTCCTGCTTGCCTTCAGCCGCATCCACATCTTCTACCCGCCGTTCATGCTGCTGGAGGTTCTGCAGAGCTTCTGGCTGGCGCTGATTCTCTGGCTGGCGTGCATCTGCTGGCGATGCAACAAAGTCTGGCAGTGGGCATTGCTGGCGCTGCTCGTCGCCATCGCCACGCTGACCCGAGGCAACGCGGTGCTGCTGACGCCTGGACTGCTCGCCCTCGCCGTCTGGCGCAACTGGAGCGTAAAAGCAAAAGCTTTCGCGCTGGCCGCCCTGCTAGTGGTGCTCTTTGAGGTGCCGCAGCTCCCCTACTCCATCCGCAACTACCATTACACGGGGCGCTGGTGCGGGGCCTCCACGGCGGGCGACAAGGTGCTCGCCCTCGGCAACACCCCCGAAGCGCCGCCTGGCGGCCTCGAATACCCCCTCACCTACCACAAATGGGTGGCGCAGTCGGATTTGCGCCCCGAGGAGGGGCGTGTCAGCGTCCGCACCAACATCCTCCGCTGGCTGCGCAGGGAGCCCTTCGCCGTGATTGAGCTGAAGTTCCGCGCCCTGCTGATGTTCTGGGACCACATCGAAATCCCCAACAACGTCTCCCTGCTCAACGAGGGTCAGGCCAGCTTCCTGACCAAACGCCCCTTCCTCCTCTCCTTCACCATCATCGGGACGCTTGCCGTCATTGGAGCCATGCACGCATTCAAGCGCATTCGCCCAGACGACAAGGACCGCCTGGGCTTCCGTTCCCACGAGCTCATCATCTTTGTCTATATGCTGCTCTGCTCCTGGCTGGGCACCGCCCTCTTCTACAACCTCGCCCGCTTCCGCCTCTCCGCGCTTCCCCTGATTTGCGTTGCAGGCGGCGCAGGCAGCAAGCTGTTCGTCACCATCGCCCGCATCTTCAAGACCGTGGAGGACCGCCAGCAGCGCCGCAAGATGCTCCAGCTCTGCTCGCTGCCCCTGGTCTTCTCCATCTTCTTCGTCTTTTCCGCCTTCTCCTCCTACCAGACCATGGTGGAGCCTGCCGCCATGCGCATCATCCGCCCCAACGGCCTTGTCGCTGATTTCGACGACACGATGCTCCTCTACGACCACGGCCCCCTCGCCTACGGTGGCGGCTTCAACTTCATCGGCGTGCAGGAAAAGGGGCTGGACATCGTCAAGCGGCTGGTCATCCCTGAAAATGCGCCCAAGGGCGAGGCCGTCGTCCGCCTGCCTGTCTTCCTGGGGCCAGGCGCACGCCTCGTCGGCGCCCTCTCCCACGATTCACACCAGTACACCTTCACCGAAGCCGACGCCAAGACCGACCGCTTCAACAGGTGGATTGAACTCAAGCTGCCCGAAGTCGTCCGCGATGAGAACGGCCTCGCCGTCTTCATCTGGCGCATCTATGGCAACGAGCAACTCGGAATCGGCGTTGACCGCCTTCGCAACTATCGCCGAACCAAATACTTCTACACAACTGGCGAACAACTTGCCTTCGAGGCCGAAGCCGCCATGGAGGTGCAGTGGTTCAAGTAACCAGACGTTTCCCTAAGGTGGCAACGACAAGGATTTCACTTCAAATACGATTTGTCCCAAAAAAACGACATCGCCATTAGCATTTAGTAGCTTTGCATATTATATTATAACCAATGTTTTTTAACTAGAAACCATTATGGAGGTGCCTGTTGCTCCTCCTACAAAAAACGAGGGGTAGTTGCTCTAGAAAAAAAAGACAGCTCGAATCAAAACCAAGAAAAAGGAAACGGAATTATGCCAGCAAACAATGAAGTCGGCGCCAAGATCAAAGGTCTGCGTGAACTGCGCGGAGTAACCTTAGAGGAGCTTTCGGAGCGTTGTGGCCTAGCGGCGGATCAGATTGAGAAGATCGAGTCCGGGATGGTTACCACGTCTCTGACCCCGTTGCTTAAGATCGCGAGGGGCCTGGGTGTCCGTCTTGGCACGTTTCTGGATGACACGGAGCTGTCCGAACCCGTCGTGACCCGCGCAAAGGCTGGCAATGTGGAAGCCGTTCGCTTCGCAGGTCCCACCGACCGCGAAGGCCTTGAATTCCATGCCCTCGCCGCCAACAAGCGCGACCGCAACATGGAACCCTTCGTGATTGACGTGCATCCCGCCGAGGACAACAAGTTCATCCTCTCCAGCCACGAAGGCGAGGAGTTCATCTACGTCCTATCGGGTGCGCTGGAAATCAACTACGGCAAGACCACCTACCACATCGAGGCAGGGGACAGCATCTACTACGACTCCATCGTCCCCCATCACGTCCATGCGGCGGACGGCAAGGAGACCCGCATCCTCGCGGTCATCTACGCCCCGCACTAGGCGTAGCAAGGGTGTCCCCGCCCTTGTAAGCGGAAATCCACGAAGCACCTTGTGTTTCGCCAGGAGAAGTGTCTAGCTGCCTTGGGGATGCCGATGCTTTCGGTGTCCCCATTCCCGTGAATGTTGAATTAGGGGAGTAGTGTGCTTGCGTTTTGGAGCCGCCCCCCTGCAAATATGGTTTTCTACTATGAGTGAAGAACTGTTTACTGAAAAGACCATAGCCGCCTTCTTCGCGGACCTGGTCAAGACCCAGCCCGACCACCCTTTCATCATGTATCCCGACAGGGGGCTCTGCTGGAGCTACAAGGACTTTGACGAACGCACCGACAACATGGCCAAGGGCCTGCTCTCCATCGGCGTGAAGAAGGGCTCCCATGTGGGCGTCTGGGCGCGAAACGTCCCCGAATGGCTGACGCTGATGTTCGCCACCGCCAAAATCGGAGCCGTGCTCGTCACCATCAACACCAACTACAAGTCCCACGAGCTTGAATACCTGGTCAAGCAGTCCGACATGCACACGCTTTGCATCGTCGATGGCCTGCGCGACGTGAGCTACGTCAACGTGGTGTACGACCTCGTCCCCGAGCTGAAGCAGCAGCTTCGCGGCTGCCTGAAGAGTGCGCGCTTCCCCCAACTGAAGAACGTCGTCTATCTCGGCCAGGAGAAGCATCGGGGCATGTACACCAGCATGGAGCTCTTCCAGCTGGGCGAAAACACCAGCGACGAAGCCTTCGAAAAAGCGAAGACTGGCTTCGACCAAAATGATGTGGTCAACATGCAGTACACCTCCGGCACGACGGGCTTCCCCAAAGGCGTCATGCTGACCAGCCGCAACATTTTGAACAACGGCTTCTACATCGGCGAGAGGCAGCTCTTCACCAAGAACGACCGCGTCTGCCTGCCCGTCCCACTGTTTCACTGCTTCGGCTGCGTGCTCGGCATCATGGCCATCCTGAGCCACGGTGCCACCGCCGTGATGGTGGAGCAGTTCGACCCGCTGATCGTGCTGGCCTCCATCCAGAAGGCGAAGGCCACTGCGGTCTATGGCGTACCCACCATGTACATCGCAGAGCTCAACCACCCGATGTTCAGCATGTTCGACATGTCCAGCCTGCGCACGGGCATCATGTCGGGCTCGCTCTGCCCTGTCGCCCTGATGCGCGAGGTCATCGAGAAGATGCACATGCCTGAAATCACCATCCCCTACGGCCTGACCGAGGCCTCGCCCGTCTTCACCATGAGCGGTGCGCACGAGACGCTTGAACGCCGCGTCAGCACCGTCGGCACGGGACAGCCCCACATCGAAATCAAAATCATCGACCCCGAGACAGGCAAGACCGTTCCGCCCAACACCGTCGGCGAGCTCTGCTGCCGAGGCTACAACGTGATGAAGGGCTACTACAACATGCCCGAAGAGACCGCCAAGGCCATCGACAAGGACGGCTGGCTCCACAGCGGCGACCTGGGCACCGTCGATGAGGACGGCTACTACCGCATCACGGGACGCCTGAAGGACATGATTATCCGTGGCGGCGAAAACATCTACCCCAAGGAAATCGAGGAGTTCCTCCGCACGAATCCAGGCGTGGAGGACGCCGAGGTCGTCGGCATCCCCGACGAAAAGTACGGCGAAATCGTCGGGGCCTTCATCATCCTGCGCAAGGGCGTGGAGATGACGGAGGAAGACCTGCGCGAATACTGCAAGTCCCGCATCGCCTTCTACAAGACTCCCAAGCACTTCTTCATCGTCGATGTGTTCCCGCAGACCGCCAGCGGCAAAATCCAGAAGTTCAAGCTGCGCGAAATGGCGTGCGACATCCTGGGCATCGACAAGAACAACATCATCAAGCACGGATGATCAGCGCAGGGGCTGTTGCAATACTTCTTGAAAACATCTATTTCCGCATGCTTTTCACGCGGAAAAAGATGAATCTTCCTACAGGGTCATAAGACCCTGGCTACAGTTTTGCGACAGCCCCACGCATAATCATGATAACGGAGAACGCGAATGAAGGATGAGATATTAACCTATCTGAAAGAGCAAGTCGGCGATGACAAGGATCTGCTGGACTCCCTCTATGAGGAGTACTGCTCCACGGCGAAGGAGTACGTCGGGGCCTTGAAGGCCGCCCTGCCCCAAGGCGACTTTGCCGAGCTGAAGCGCCTCGCTCACGCCCTAAAGGGCAACTCCGCCATGGTGGGCGACACGGAGATGAACGCCCATGCCCTCGCCTTCGAGAACGGCGCCAAGGCCGCAGCCCTCGCCACCTGCCAGGCCGAGTTCTCTGAACTTGAAAAGCTCCTTTTGGAGCTTTAACCCTGCTGCTCCAAACCAAACGGGTGCGCGCAACGCGTACACATGGCCACCCAGAGTATATGCCGCGCCGCGTCCGCCCCGCCACCGGCACGCCAAGCTGACAGGTGCGCGCAACGCGCACACTGGCCTCCCCAGAGAAGATGCACGCCACACCTGGGAATTACGCAAAAATACAAAAAAATTCAACCAACCCATTTGCAAAATTAGTTTTTCAGTGTAAAGTATATACTATTCCAACGCCGGAGTGGCGGAATTGGCAGACGCGCTGCGTTCAGGTCGCAGTGGGCTTACGCCCGTGGGGGTTCAAGTCCCTTCTCCGGTACCATCTTCCCTCTTTGCAGCTTTCTGCAAAGAGGTTTTTTTGTGCCCGTGTCGTAGAGAAAGCCCAATAGAAGGCAACCGCCGCCATCGCTGGCAAGATTGGCATGTTCCTCCCACTGGTACAAAAAGCCCCGCCATTTCCAAAGAGGAAGCCAACAGGCTTCATAGACGTATCCTCATCTACCTCCAAGGTTCGCATCATGAAAAGAATTGCTTTGATTTTGTGTGTTTGCATTGCGGTGTTGGGAAAGGAATGGCCCATCTACAAGATAGGCATCCAGGAGAACATACCATATCTGGACGAGGGTCGGAAAGAGCTGCTGGACCTCTACTATCCCGCCGATGCCAAACCCGACGATTTGTTCCCTGGCATCGTCATCATCCATGGAGGCGGCTGGACGGGCGGCCAGCGAAACGCCAACCGTGAAATCAACATTGCCTCGAATCTCGTCCGCATGGGCTATGTCTGCGTCAGCATCGACTATATCCTAAGTAAAAACAGGTCTCCATCCTGGCCACGAAACTTCATGGACTGCAAGACCGCCGTCCAATGGTTGCGCGTCAACGCGACAAAGCTCAAGCTCAATCCTGCAAAAATCGGCTGCATCGGCGGTTCGGCAGGTGGTCATCTTTCTGCTCTCCTGGCGGTCGGTGGCAAGGATATGAAATTGGAGCCGACAACACCATACGGCGCGGTTGATACCAGCATCCAGGCTGGCGTCAATCTGTATGGTATCATGGAACTGGGTACCTGGCACTTCACGAAGCAGGATGGCACGCCCATTGAAGACCAGTTCAGACGCCCAGGCTTCCTGGGAAAGACATACGAAGAAGACCCCGAACTCTGGAAGTTCGCCTCTCCCATTAACCATCTGGACAAAAACGATCCGCCTATTCTGCAAATACACGGTCTGGGTGATTTGGTCGTCGATTGGTGGCAGGCTAGGGACATGAAGAAAGCACTGGATGAAATCGGCATTGAGAACGAATTGATGCTGGTGCCTGGCATCGGCCATACGTTTGCCCTGCAGCACCCTGGAAACAACAACTTCCCCAAGGAAATCCGTCCTGCGGTGATTCGCTTCTATGACCGCCATCTGAAAGGATTGGACGAGGAAGCCTGCAAGGAGCGCTATGCCGCTTTGCTGGACTGGGAGGGAAAACACCCCAATGACTCGACCTATTGGGCTCTGTCCCTTAACTCGGGCGTGCTGGCAAAGGATCTCGGCAACGGACGATGGATTGTCGAGCAAAACGGCAAGGAAACCGAGATTCAGCTGGGTGACCAGGTGATTGTCATGTTCGAGAAGCCTAGAACCCAGGCGGACATGGCAGATGGCATGTTCGTCAACGGCTATGGCAAACGAAACGACGAGGCGGACATCACCTTGAACAAGCTGGTGCTTCTCGACAAACCATACGGAAGAATGGCTCTGGGAAATGTCTCATTCCTCAATTCAACCTTGAAGAAAACAGAGGATGGCTGGAGCG
Organism: Victivallales bacterium; assembly: GCA_017458805.1. Taxonomy (GTDB): domain Bacteria; phylum Verrucomicrobiota; class Lentisphaeria; order Oligosphaerales; family Oligosphaeraceae; genus RGIG3456. The sequence goes on from JAFTAC010000597.1 coordinate 6,850, forward strand.
TCGTGACCATTCGCAATGGTCAAAAGTCCAAGAGCACCTGGCCGCTGAAACTATCCGAGCAGTTCAAGGTCTATCAGCGCATTCCTGGCAAGGTTGACGAACTAAAAGTCGGCATGAAGATCGTGCAGGTGGAAGGGAAATGCGCTGGTGAATTGCGCCTGGCTAGTACCCTTATCCTCACCGATTGACCTCCGTGGATACCTGCGGTGTTCAGAAATAAACACACAGGCGAACTTGTATTGATGGCACACAACGGTTGGTTCTTTACCCATGATGGGTATCGGCTGGTGCTTGACAGGCCTTTTGCAGAGGCAGAGTTTGTATCATCTTTGGTGCAAAACGACAAGATCATTCGTGGAACGATAATCGACCAGCGTGGCTTTGCCCTTTTGGACAAGGAAGTTGAAGACACCAGAGAGGCCTTTTCTGAATCAATCTTCTTGCAATACCCTCTCCAACTTCCAACAGTGCAGGGTCTGTTTCAGGCCTTGCGGCAGCTCGTGGATTGTTCCGTCAGGCAGCGTCAGGCGGGTCGTCCCGCCCTCGTCGTTTTCCACGCAAAGCTCCCTGCCGTCATGCTGTAGGGCTACACGACTGCCGTCGATTTTCACCTTGCAAGCGCCGATGGCCATCCAGTCGTTATCCTGTGCGCAAACATGCGTTCCACTGGCGCGGAGAAGCCTCGCATAGGTGGAGTTTCTGCGATGCTCCAGCATTTTGGGCGCGGCCACTAGATCTGTTATCCGTGGCGGTTCCAGTTCACGGCTCCAGTCGGTTGCATAGATGTCGGTCATGACCAGTTGCAAACGACCACCGAACCCACGTTGTTTCAGCTCGTTTAGAAGCTTTTTCAAGGAGCTACGGCTGCCTGGCTGGAGTATCACCGCCGTCTGGCTTCCAGTTGAAATGTAGGCAACGCACGCTGGGCGCGACTTCTCCCCATTCACGGCGAAAAGCCATGCATCATTCTTTGGTGGCAGAAGGCTATACGCTATCATCAGGTTCATCACGATGAATGCAGCCAGCCGCACTCTTTTGGGTTGCAGACCGCTCAACACCATAAATAGCAGCAGATAGTAGCAAAGTGTCTGGAGGGAAGGCAAGGCGGGCGTTTCACGGTAAAGACCTTCTGTTGCGCCAATCTGGCACATTATGTACAACCCCCGCAGGACTGGCGTCAGCACTCGACCCACCAGAATGGAAGCCTGCGACCACAGCAGACCAAGTGCGATTTTCGGGAAGAAGGCGAAGACGAGGATGGTGGCGAACGGAGCCAGAAGAGCGTTCACAAACAGGGAGCCAAAGGAGAGCATGCAGTTGAAATGCATCATCAGCCCGCAGCTTCCATACCAGGCAACGACGCTCCCGACAAATACGGCGCATGCGTTCCGCATCCAATTCCGCCAGCGCCGTGGCATGGTTTTCATGGGAAGCCACAGACGCCGTTCGCAAAGCGTCTCCACCAGCCAGTCACTTGGCTCGCCGCTGCGAAGCAGGGTTGTGACAAGGATGAACGAGAAAAGAAATCCGCTGTGAAGCAGATACAATGGATTGACCGCCAGCAGAAGCAAAGCTGACAACGCCAGACTGTTTTCATTGCAGTGCCGTCGGTTCTGCAGAATGGCCAGCGAGGCCCCTACGACCATGAAATATGAGCGCAATGCCGAAGGCGCCCCGCCCGAAAGCAGGACATAACCCAGAAGAACTGGCAGCGCCAGCAGCGTCCGATAACGCAGCGGCAGACCGCTGCATCGTATGAAGAACATGATGCACATACACAACATCGTGACATGCAGCCCCGATATTGAAAACAGATGCACGGAAGCGGAGCGGACAAATGTCTCCCGTGTCGCAGTCGCCAAGCGATTCCTCAGCCCAAGCATCATGGCAGCATACATGGCCGCCCCGATGTCGTCATCTATTCCGCTGACCAACCTGTCCGCCAGAATCTCGCGCCATTCCAGAAACTTCCCCCAACATCTCGTCAAGCCCCTTGCAGGATACTGCTCAACCACCTTCAGCACCACACATCGCTGACGCAAGCCTTGAATGCGGTTAAGCAGGGCATAGAATTCATCGTTTGAAAAATCCACAATGGCGCAGTCAAGCACAAGTTCATCTCCATAGTGAAACACGCTTTGCGGTGGAAACTGCCCCAGCAGGCCGCCTCGGCAAGCCTCCCGTTTTCCATCCTGCTCGATGCCTTTTATGCGGAGATGCACCGTGACACCATAGCTGTTTACAACAGGCACCGACCCGACTTTGCACATCATGACAGCACGGCACTCCCGTCGCCGCAAATACTTTCCATAATTCTGCCATGGCGCTCGCAGATAGACCTCCCCCCAGATCAGTCCCCCTAGCAGCACACACAATAGTAAAACGCTACGCCTATATGCACAAAACGCCCCGCCGCACAGCAGAAGCAACAACCGCCACGGCATTTCCAGCGACAGTACCGCCCCCGCTATCCCCAACACATAAACAGCCAAAACTGGCACACACGGACACACGCGAAAATACGCAGCCAACAACTCACCGTTTTCCACTATGTTTTGACGTATGCGCAATACTATTCCAGCCATTTTGCTTCGATGATGTTCCACCTCATTTTCCTCCATCTTGCAATGCCACAAGCAGGGGAGTAACGACGACGGCCACGTCGTCGAAAAAACACGCCACC
>JAFTAC010000598.1 GCA_017458805.1 Victivallales bacterium
GAGGCCATTCAGCAGGTCGGCGGACAGGTGCATGCGCTAACGTCAAACTGGAAGCTGCTACAGGCTGACGTGGAGGCAATTCTCCAGTCCGCTCCTGCAGAGATGCGGAAGGAACTCACGGAGGTGCGGGATGCCATCCGATATGCAGACCCCATGAGCAGGCCAGAGGTCGCCCCCCAGGAACAGGAGCTCGTAATGGGCATCGGGCAGCTGAAGGAACTGGTGAAAGCAAACAAGGCTGATGAGGCAAAAACGGTGTGTACGACACTGCAAAATGTTATCAAAGACCGCGCCAATCGCCTGAAAGCTTTGAAGTGATGATGGATTGACAAGCATTTGGAGAAGAACCAATGGCCTCTGTTCAATGCAAAATGTGCGGCTATATGGTGGAGCTGCCCGAGGGCGTGACAGCCTGCGAATGCCCTGCCTGCGGTTCGATGACCACCTTCCCGAAGTGTGGCTCTGAACACACGGAGCAGTTGCATGCCCGCGCAGAACACTTCAGGCAACGGAACGAGTTCGACAAGGCACTGGACACCTACGAGGCCATTGTGCGTGAAACGCCCGATGACGCCGAGGCCTACTGGGGCATGGTGCTTTCCCGCTTCGGCATCGAGTATGTGGAAGACCCTATTTCGCACGAGCGGGTGCCGACGTGCCATCGTGTCCAGTATGAATCCATCCTGTCGGACAGCGACTACAAGTCCGCATTGGAGTATGCGGATGCGTCGCAGCAGGCTGTCTATGAGGCGGAGGCAAAACGCATCGCCGAGATTCAGAAGGGGATTCTATCTATCTCTTCGCAGGAGAAGCCCTTCGATGTCTTCATCTGCTACAAGGAGACGACGGAGGGCGGGAGCCGCACAAAGGATTCTGCCATCGCCCAGGACATCTACTACCAGCTGACGAACGCTGGCTACAAGGTCTTCTTCTCCCGCATCACGCTGGAGGACAAGCTGGGGCAGCAGTACGAGCCCTACATCTTCGCGGCCCTGAACAGCGCGAAGGTGATGCTGGTCATCGGCTCGAAAAAGGAGTACTTCAACGCCGTCTGGGTGAAGAACGAATGGAGCCGCTTCCTCGCTATTATGAAGAAGGACCGCTCGCGGCTGCTCATCCCCTGCTACTGGGAGATGGATGCGTATGACCTCCCCGACGAGCTTTCAATGCTACAGAGCCAGGACATGACCAAGATTGGCTTCATGCAGGACTTGTTGCGCGGCATCAAGAAGGTTATTGACAGTGACAAGCACTCAAGCACTCCATCTGCGCCTAGCCAAAGTGATTCAGTCGTGGCGCCGCTGATGAAACGGATACAGATTTTCCTGGAAACGGGGGACTATGAGCAGGCGTTGAAGTATTGTAACAAAGTACTGGACAAGGACCCCGAAAATGCGGAGGTCTATCTCCTTCAGTTTCTTGCAGAAAATCGGCTGAAGAGCGAGGAGGAGATTTATTTGCTTCAGGAAGACTTGGAAGTATTGACTGTTCTTCCGACATTTAAACAGCTGATGAAGTTCGCAGATGCACCTCTGAAGGCGCGTATGCAGGCACAAATAAAAAAACAGAAGGATGAAAGGCTCTATCAGAAGATATTCAAGGGACCCCAAGCAATTGACCATTATCCCCCCAAGGACCAAATCGCAATCGTGCAATCTTATGCGGAACAGTTTGCCTCATTAAACGGCTACAGGGATTCCGATGAACGGAAACGCCAATTTGAACAGCAAGCGGAGGCCATCAGGCAGCGGCAATACGATGCCTATAATCAGGCGGTGGAACATTGTGTTTCCTTGACAAAACGTTTGTCAACACCAGAGGAGTGGAAGGCAGAGGCAAAACGATTCAAAGCCTTGTCCGATGTCGTCCCCGAGGCTGCCGAGATGGTTAAACAGTGTGAAGAGAATGTCCTCGTCAGCCAATATAACGCGGCGATGAGACTCAAGAAAGCAAAAAAGTATTCAGAGGCCATTAAGCTTTTCAAGAACCTTAAGGGATACGGCGATTCGGAAAAGCAGCTTGCTCAATGCGAACATGAATTGGAAAAGAACGCAAGCACAGGATGTTTAATCTTGCTTGTTCTGTTGCTTTTCTGCGTTGGCGTTGTTATAGCGGGGTATTTCATACACAAGCAATACAAAAAGAACAGAATCAAGTCAGCTGTCGAAACGGCCTATCAGCAGGGACAGTGGTGGACCATGGAAGATCTTGGGAAGAAACTTGGCAAACTCTCATCAGAAGAGGGACAGGCAGTCCTTGCGCGTGCACAGGAACTACACAAGAAAGAACTCATGGATGCGGCTGAACTCGCCTACAAGCAGGGCAACTGGCAGGAAATGGAATCTCTTGGGAAGAGATTAGGCGAGTTCTCATCAGAAGAAGAAGGTGATGTGATTATTGCGCGTTCACGAGAGCTATACAAGAACAAACTCAAGGAGGCGGCTGAAATCGCTTTTCAGCAGGGGAACAGTGAGAGAATGGAATCTCTTGGAAAGGAATTAGTAAAGTTGTCACCGAAAGAGGGTCAAGAAGTAATTTCCCAATCCCAAGAACTACATAAGAAAAAACTGAAAGAGGCCTGTGAAGCCGCTGATCAACGTGGGGACTGGCTGTTCTTGGAAAAACTGGGATGGGAGTTATGCAAATTGTCTTCAAAAGAGGGCGAAGCAGTCATCGCACGTTCACAGGAACTCCACATAAAACAACTCAAGGATGCAGCCGAACGCGCTTATCAGCAGGGCGACTGGCAGGAAATGGTATCTCTTGGAAAGAAAGTCGGCCAGCTCTCGCCAAATGATGGACAAACTGTCATCTCACGTTCAAAGGAACTCTATAGAGTTTTATGTGAAAAAAATCCATATTTGGTTATCGACTTGCAGGCATGGAAGATTCGTTTCAGTTTGGAGGGCCCCGACCTTGCTAACGATGCCTGTCGTACTACTGAATTATGGCTGCGTAGAATCACCCCAGGCACTTTTATGATGGGAAGCCCAGAAGGCGAAGTGGGGAAAGTAGCTGGTTCTGAAACACAGCACAAGGTAAAACTCACGCAGTTGTACCACATTGGGATATTTGAATGTACCCAGAAACAATGGGTACTTGTGATGGGAACCAATCCATCACAATTCAAGGGAGACAATAGGCGGCCTGTGGAATGTGTTTCGTACAATATGTTACGCGGACCAGACAAGGGAGCCAAGTGGCCAGATGGTTCTGAGGTTGATACAGGTTCTTTCTTCGGTCAGCTACAAGCGAAGACTGGACTGGCGTTCGATTTGCCAACGGAGGCACAATGGGAGTATGCCTGCCGTGCAGGCACGACAACAGCGTTGAACAGCGGAAAGAACCTCACAGTAAAGGGTGGCCTCTGCCAAAATCTGAATGTTGTCGCCTGGTACATGTGGAATTCCAAAAATACCACCAATAATGTCGGACAAAAGCAGCCGAATGCCTGGGGGCTTTATGATATGCACGGTAATGTGGGGGAATGGTGCCTTGATTGGTTTAGGGATTTCACTGCGGCATTTGCAGTGGATCCTCAAGGACCCCCTAAGAACGCGCCCCAATTCTTAGCTGGCAATTTCCGCGTGGTTCACGGCGGTAACTGGGACGTTTCAATAAACCAGTGCCGCTCTGCCTCCCGCACCTTTTACGTACAGACTCACACGAGCCCCACCATCGGTTTCCGCATTTGCTGCGGCCCCCTTATTTCATTGAGTAAATAACGAACAATCACACTCCTATTTCAAATACGGCTATGGTTTTGGCTTCCGTTTCGCTTTGTGCTTTTGAAGTCCGATGAGCGACTTGGGGGTTCCAGCCCCGTATCCACACCGCATGCGGCGGAGCCGCGCGGCAAGGAGTTTGGAAGAGATGCAGGAGACGGTTTCCCCTGCCGTTGTTCTCTCATATCAATTATTGCCTCTGAACGCTATGTCCGCTAAGAAGGGTAGTCAACTAAAGGTTTCTTTTAGAAACCACTGATTACACAGATTACCCAGATGTTTTCCGCCGCGTCCCGCGGCTGAAAACAGGGATTATATGGGATACAAAAATGAACCGCGAAGTGCCGCTTCAGCGGCACTTCGCATCTGTGTAATCTGTGTAATCTGTGGTTAAAAAACTACCTTTATGGGGAACAGAACTCCTCTGAAAAATAATACTCCCCTCAAAGGTCATGCTGACTAAAAAGCAAGGCACGCGTTTGCAAAATTGGGGAGCGTTGTTACAGTATAGTTGTTGCCCGAATTGCCATGCATTTCGCTTAGAGCAGTCGGGTGATTTTTATTCCAATTTTTAAATTGGAATTATATTGCAACAGAAGTTCTGAATCCGTAGAGTAAGTTATGATGTGGAGAATTGGTTGGGTACTGGGGGTGGCATTGGTGGTTTCAACGTGGGGCGCTAGCTTCCACGAACCGTTTGATTCAGGGGAGAATATCCCGCAGTACCGCATCTGGTTTCCCAGTGGACAGCAGGGAACGGCAGAGTTTGATGCGACCGTCGGCCATGAGAAGGCTGGAAGCATCTGTCTCTCGGGGGCGATGCGCGGAGCAGTCGCCGTGCTGATGCCCAACGGCGAAAACGAGGGCGGACTTTACCGTTTTTCCGCTTGGGTGCGTGGCGATGACAAGGGCATGGGCCGATTCACGTTGAAGTTGTGGCCCTCCCTGAATGGGCGTGGCGAGGTGCCAGCGTATGGCACGACAACCCTACCGCTTGCCATCGAGCAGACGTGGCAACGCCAAGAGGTCGTTTTTCGTGTTCCGCAGGCGTGCAAGTATGACGACACCACCATCAACGCCATCGCAGGCCAGGTCATTCTCCAGAACTTTTCAGGCAAGGTCTTCATCGACGAGATTCGCATCGAACATGTCCTGCCAGACCAAGAGAAGCCCATATACGCACAGCATTTTACAGAGGAGACGAGTTCGGAAGCCTGGGGGCTTTATGGCTCCAACGGCATTGAGGGCGTGACCAGAGTGCAGCGGATTGAAACAGGGTGCAGCGATGCGGGCGCCATCGCGATAGAACACGTCAGTGGCAAGTCAGGCTATGGCACAGCGCCAAAACTGCCATTGCCTGCCGCGAGGTTCGGTGCAGCATCCGCCTGGACGCTGGAGCTAGCCGTCAAGCAGACCCGCGGCGCCTCCGCCGTTTTGGTTGTCGAACAGCTTGATGCCCAGGGCAAACTGCTGGAGACCACGACGGGCACCCCCGTCCCCGCAGCTCCCGACTACCGTATGGCCTCGCTCCCCTTCGCCCTGCACCAGGAAGCGGCTGTGCTACGTCCCGCAGTGCTGAATGTGGGCACGGGGACCGTCACCATCGACAACATCGTCATTCGACGTGCGGACAAGGCGGAGGAGCTGGCACTCTCCCGCGTGAAGAAGGCTCCGCTGTGGAGTATCGTCTATCCAGCGGACTTTTTTGCGACCATCGACCGCAAGGAGCCTGTCATCAGCCTGCTGTCGGGCCGCACCAACTTCATCCTTGTGATGTTGGCGGGAGACAAGTCGCTGGCGGGAAGCGAGACATTGGTCGATTTCACCTTGCCCGAAAGCATCGAGGTGTTGACGGCGCAGTTCAGCACCTACGGACCAGCCTACAAGGTTGAAGAGCTGCCCCCCGCCAGACCTGGCTACCGCACTTACCGCGTGAAGAACCCCTACGACTGGGCGCGCTATATGATGAAAACCAACCCGAACCACTATTCAGGCCTCGAAATCGTGATGAAGGCCAACGGGAATCCTGGAGACAAGGGGGTCTTTACGCTGGATTTGACCGTCGGCGACAAGAAGGGCGAAAGACGCGAAATCCCCATGGAAATCCTGCGCCCTGCGCCAGTTGCGCCGCTTCAGGAGTGGTTCACCGTCGGCAGCTGGGGCTTCAATCACGTGCATGTCATCGACGAGGCCGCTCACAAGGCGCTGGTTGAGAGCTTCGTGGCTTCGGGCTTCAGCCATGGAAGCGTCCATGCCTCGCAGAAATACGCTTCAGAGCGCGTTGTGAAGCTGGGCTTCCAGCCGAACATCCTGATTCACAGCGCCGATTATGTGCAGCCCTACAAGAACCCGCCTCACCGCACGCTTGCCGATGGACGGGAGGACAAGGGGCACGTTGCCCTTGGCGCGGTCCTGACCGATCCCCAGCTCCAGGAGCAGTACCGCAAATACATCGCCTCCTGCGTGAAATTGCTGCCGCCAACAGGCCGTGCCTTCGCCAACATCGACATCGAGTTCTGGGGGACTGGCCTCTGCACACAATCTTGCTTCCACCCGACCTCCATCGCGGCGTTCCGCGAGTTCGCCAAGCTGGGGCAGGATATCGAGTTGAACTCTTCTATCATCCTGCGCGACTACAAGAAGGAGTGGATTGCGTTCCGCAACGACGTCACCGTCAAACTCCACAAGATGGCACGGGACATCCTGCGCGAACTGCGCCCCAATACCTTGCTTTGCGCCTACGACTATACCTTGAACCTGGACGGCACTCCTTTCGAGACCTACCTCGACAACGTCCCCACCAACTCCCTGCTCTACGACCAGCAGGATGCGATTGACGCGCACCTTGTGAGCACCTACAGCATCGAGGGCGTCAACTTCCTCGACCATATCGACTGCGATTCACGCACCTTCAAGAAACCCGTCTATGGCGTGCCCTACTTGACGGAAGCCCTTCCGAATGTGCTGCTTCCCAGCTGGAGCTACCACCATCCCTCCGTGCGCGAGGTGCGCCAGGAGGTGCTGGCAGCCGCCGCTAGCGGAGCCGCAGGCCTCACCTATTTCACGGGCATGGCCGTCGATGGCGAACGCCTCAACGCCATCAACGAGGGCATGAATGCCGTTGGACGCTTCGCGGATTTCTACAAGAGCGGCAAACGAGCCGATGACAGCGTGAAATTGCAGGGCATGACGTCCGATATGCGCCACCGCGTACACGTTCTGGATGGCAAGAGCCTCCTGACCCTCTTCAATTGTTCCCCTGCCCCCCAGACTATCACCCTCCCCAACGACGCAAAACTCACCGTCCAGCCTATGGATTTCGCACAGGTGCTGCGATAGAATTAGCCAGTAGCAATTAGCACGTAGCAA
>JAFTAC010000599.1 GCA_017458805.1 Victivallales bacterium
ATTGCTAATTGCTAATTGCTAATTAGTTGGTTTGGGGCGTCACCCCTGCCGATGACGATGTGGCAGTGGATGGTCTCCAAGTCACGTGAGAGTGCTGCCAGGCCTTCCGCCGCCTCTGCGCCAGTATTCGCCTTGTTGTCATACAACGTATAGTTGTCGCGCTGACTGACAGGGGAGAGGTTGGGCATGATGACGTTTGCACCCGAGAGGATGCCCAAGAGGCGTCCTTGTGGATGGAGTGTCGCCAGAGCCGTTGTCGCAGGCAACAGGACGCTGGGCAACATCAGGCGCACTAAAGCTAGCAGTAGCAGGGTCGTCTCCACGCTGCCAGCTGGTTCTTTAGCAAAGGGGGTTGCATGGTGGGGGATGAAGGGGCCTAGCCCCACCATCTGGGGTTTGAACTCCTGGATGAACGAAAGGTCAGCCGCCAGGCACTCTGGAGTCTGGAAAGGCGAGCCCACCATCATGCCGCAGCCGACCTGGTAGCCCAATGCCTTCAGATGGTTCAGGCACTCCAGACGCGTTTCAAGCCGTTGGGCAGGCGGGTGAAGCTTCGCATAATGCCATTCCGTAGCCGTCTCGTGGCGCAGCAGATAGCGGTCAGCACCTGCCTTGCGCAAACGGCGATAACTGTCGTAGGAGCGTTCGCCAAGGGAGAGCGTCACGGCAACGTCGGGATGACACTGCTTTATGGCGGTGACGATTTCGCACATCCTGTCGTCCGTGAAGAAACCGTCCTCGCCTCCCTGCAGAACCAGTGTGCGGAAGCCAGCGGCATAGCCCTGCTCCAGGCACTCCAATATCTGCGACTGCGTGAGGCGGTAGCGCACGACCTCCTGGTTGCTCTTTCGTATGCCGCAGTAAAGGCAGTCGTTCTTGCAGACATTCGTGAACTCCACAAGACCGCGAATGTAGATGCCCTCGCCGAACTGTGCAATTCGCGCACGGTTCGCCAGGTTTCTAGCCAACTTGCGGTCCTGGTCGTCGGCCTCCGTGATAATGCGGAGGTACTCCGCCGTGGAGAGAGACTTCCCCTCCGCCAGGGCAAGAATGAGTTCTCGTGCCTTCTCAGCCATTGAGCTTGGCCATCAGCACTTGAGAGGTGACACCGTTCAGCATCCCGATTTTGCCAGAAAGGGAGCTGATGGTGTCAGAAGGGGCGTCCATCGTGACGCTGATGACGGAGATGTCACGCTTCTGATAGGGGATGCCCATGCGTCCGATAATGTACTGGCGGTATTCGTGCAGAATCTTGTTGAGGGGTTCCACGGAATCGGCGTTCTCGACGATGATGCCAATCAAGGCAAGGCGGTTTTCCATTGTGTTTTTCTCCTATGGGGGCTGTCTCGCGTTCCGCCGCCATTCCCTGCACACAAAAAAGGCACGGCCAGAAGAAGGCCGTGCCAATAAACGCCATTCGGGGAAACAGCCTAGACTGCTTCCCTGTTAGCATCAACACCATACGCCTTCTTCCGCAGCACAGGGCTTTGGAGTCAGAAACGCTTCAACTATATTACTATGTTCGAAAAAAGTCGTGCTCTAAAAACTACTCAAAAAGCTCTAGAAAAACTCTTTTAAAGAACAATGCGTATATAATATAATAATCCCTTTGGGTTGTTCAAGGAGGAAATTCGATAATAATGACCTCACAACTCCATAATCCGCTTTTTCATCAAGCCGAAGAAGTCGGCCACGCAATGGACATCGGGCGGGATTTCATCGGTGGAGAGGATGACGGCCTGGGAATCCTTGTCCTCGGGGGCGAAGCCATGCATACCGTTCAAGGGACGGCTCCCCATATCGGAGGGAACAATCTGCACGCCAGGGTTCATCAGGAATATGGCGTCGCCAAACAGACGGTCGGGGCGGTAGATGCCGTAATGCTTCTCCTCTTCGACTGAAAGCCAATGCCCCACTGATTCAAATGGCTTAACGGCTTCGCGGATAATGTTTTCCGCCTGGGGCGTGAAGAAACTCACCCTGAAAAGCGTGGAATCATAGCATGCACCATAGTCTTTGCCAAATTGCAAAGGCAGCTTTTCAATTGCTGACTTCAGGTCAACCGTCTGCGTCAAGGGGGTCATGCCATGGTCGGAAATGAGTGTCAGGCGCACTTTTCTGCCACATTCCTTGCAGGCAGTGAAGATGGTCTCAATCTGCTGCTGATACCACTCCAGCTTTTTGTAGATGACTTCGTGGACAAGCACAGGATACTGGTGGAGCAAGCCGTCAAGTTCCGCCGTATAGACGAACAGGAAATCTGCCCCATCGTGAATCGCCTGGCGCGCAGCCTCGAAACTCCGCTGGTCGCCGACATGCCAGTTGGAGATATGGTAAGGGACGTTTTGACGGATGAGCAAATCCCGCAGATTCTCGATGTTACCCATGCCATGTTCAGCAAACAAATCCTGCTTCTCGCAGTAGTCCATCAACGGCAGTTTCTTGAAAGGCATCTGGTAGAGCTGGAAGTAGCCTGTGAAACCATAGAGTTTGGCGATGATTTTGGAAAGCCAGTTGCGCACTCTGCCACGGTTCCACAGGCTGGCAGGTTTCATAAAAGGCTCCAACCAGGCAAGATGCTTGAACGGTGAGTGTTCGGGAGCGAAACGAAAGAGCCCCAGATGTCCATGTTCAGAGGGACGCCGTCCAGACAGGATGGTGGGGATGGCCGTACTGGAGTAGCCGAACTGCATCTCGACTTTGCGTCGATACGGCAGTTCCTTCTCCATAAAGCCAGTACGGCTGACCAGCTCCCAGCCCAGGGCATCCACAAACAAGAAGATTTCAACGTTGTCTTTCACGAAAGCCTCCAATCAAGGCAATGGGGCATAGCCTGGCAGTTGGCGTATATCGCTTGCGGGCCGACGCTCTACCCACTCCTTTTCTGGGGCCTGCGGTCCATTCAGCAAATATCCCGTCACAGCCATGGCGGGAGCTATCGTCTCGTATACGGTAAACTCGCTGGCAGCAACTGTTAGGCTCTCCACGTTTCCCCATCGCCTCCAGATAGGCCAAATCTTGTTCATTTCCTTGGCACATTCATCTTCAGAAAGACCTCCACGAGGCAGGAATGACTGTTTCACCTCCTTTAAGAGGTGATGGGGACGCGCCTGATAATACATGCCGAACGCCATGTCGATGGCAGCACGCGGAATGCCATAGGTATTGCGATAAGGGGTAATGCCAGGCACAAACTCCGCAATGCCGTCCGAGTATGAGTCCAAATGCAGGAACTGCACGGGATAGACGCGCCCCAGGCCGCTCGTCATACTCGTTCCAGTAGGATTCGCGCCATTGTTGAAGTCATTGGCAAGGCAGGCGCCGTCCAGGTATTTGCTACCGCCTGTAATGGCATGGGCTGCGACGAATGTCCTTGCACGCCTCAAAGGATGATAAGTTCCCCAGCTTGTCGTCTGCACCCAGGCCTCCCGAGGTCCACGCCAATTAAGGCGTATGGGATATGCATCCTCCTGCTGGCGCAGCATATTCTCCGCCTCCTTGACAAGTCTCCGTCCACGATTATTGCGCAGCTTTTCCAGCTCCACAGAATCGAGAGGGAATATTTCCAATTCAATCCACATTAAAGGAGACCAGGTCCAATCACGTTTATGCATTGTTTGCACAGCATCCTTAATGGCACTTTCAGCTGTCGAGATGTATTTTTTGTCCTTCCAAAGCTGATACAGATTCACTCCAGCCTTGACAACATATTCAGCAGACAGGTCGTAATTCTCGGTATAGGAAATCAACTGGTCATCATAGTGATATCTACGCGTCTTCGTATTCTTCACATCCATGGCATAGTTCCAGGCCAGCGTTGCGGAGTCACGAAACAGGTCGGCCTGCTTGTCGGCCCCTGCCTTTTTCAACGCCAATGCCAACTCAGCTGCGTAAGCGGCATACTCCAGAGTGCTGTTCCGCGTGGCACAGGAGAGGTAATAGACCAGCGTGTCCGTGGAAGACAATTCCGGGTAGCCTGGATGGCGCGTCGTCTCTATCCACGTACCAACTCCCCCGTCAGGCAGCTGGCTCTTTCGCAGATAGTCAATGCCCCAGAGCGCCTCGTCCAGAATGTCGGGAATGCCGTTCCCGCTTTCGGGGATGTTCAGCTGGCCATCTATGAAGTTCTGAGGCCTCAGGAGATAGACAGCGGCCAGGTCGCCGACGATGCCAAGATGGTACGGGCGGCGGTCCCAGTCGGCCGCATCATGCCAGCCGCCGCAAAGCTCCAGTTTTTCGGGGGGATTCGGCGCATTTTGCTTTATCAGCTTAAAGTGCCTGACAGCTATGCTGTTGCCTTCGCTGTCCCTGAAACCATACTGCCGGCTATTGTCCTTGCTCTTGCCATAGTGGCCATCGTGGGGTGTAAATGTGCCACGATAGCAAAAAGGATGGCATTTCTTCAAGGGCCAATGGGTGTATGGCTCTTCCTTGGCGATTCCGCATCTCTGATGGAAGAGCCCACGGGCATGGACATAAAAGGCTTCGGCCATCGTGCTGTCGTCCACGCGGAACTCCTCGCTTC
>JAFTAC010000600.1 GCA_017458805.1 Victivallales bacterium
GCCAGGCATCGAGACTGGCACCTCCCTCCCCGAGCTGGAGGGTGCGCAGATTGTCCAGGCGAACAAGCTCATTGTCACCCTTTCTGCAAACAAGAACTACAAGAAAGGGGCCTTTGGGGCCGAGGGTGAAAAGTACCTCTACTCCTTCAACGGACAGACCGCCACCAACCGCGGCAGCCTGGAGAACAGCATTCTGCTGGAACTTGCCAATTCCACCCAGGCCACCCAAAACCGAAACGAGAGCAGGGAGGCCGCCAAGCCCATGATTGTCCTTAACGCCGACAAGAACATCCCCCTGCAGGAGCTGGTCAACTTCTATGCGTTCGCACGCAAAAACAACGCCAATGTCTTTCTCGTGACAGACTACCAGCATCCCGACGACAACAACAGCCTTGAGAGACCCCAGGGGAAATAGATGACGCCCAGGCAGTACACCGCGAAACGCAAAAAGAGCAGGAAGCCGCCGCATCGCTGGCGCGGTGTTTTCTGCTGCGTCGGTGCTCTGCTTGTCACCGCCCTGATGTTCACGGTCGCAGGCTTCCTTCCCGTACACACGGAAATGGGCGAGGACGGTGACTCGGAAGACCGCAGCGACCTTCTCCCCATCACGGCACTTGCCCGCCCGCAGGCGTCATCGCATGGCAGCGATGCCCTGGAAAACATCTACGCCTGGATTGATTTGAAAAGCACGATACGGCTTGACGCCCCAGATTCCCCATTGCTCTTCTCCGCCTACAGCGGCAAACAGCCTCCTTACGATTACACACAGCTGAAGCAGCATGAGGTACTGGACACCCCTGTGTTCAGCGACAGCATGGCAGGGGAACCACCATCCGATTCACTTGAAAAACAGCGCGCCTCCAGCCCCATCCCCTGGGAAACGCAGATTGTCATGCCCTCCCCAACAGCCATTCCCTTCACTCCGCCGCAGGGCATTTTCTGGCTGAACGAGGACGGTCGCGTGGTCGCCAATCCACCAGCCATTAATGAAAAGCAGGTCCAGGAGGTTCTTGACGGTCAGTCGGGGCTTCTTTCCACACGCCTTGAGTACATGACCACTCCAACGCGCCCTCCACGTGTCGTGGTACGGCAGTCAAGCGGGTCACCAAAACTGGACACGCTGGCTGTCAATGCCTTGCGTGACCATCTGAATACCTTCGCAATGAAATGGCAGTTTTCGGGACATCCCATGCCCACCCCCAGCGGACGGCTGACCGTCCTGTGGCATCTAAAACAATCAACCAACTGATAGACATCTAAGATATGACCATCGGCCTTGCCATACTATATATCCATCAGGCGATGCTCATCGTCCCGCTGGTGATACTTGCGCTGCTCGTTTTGCTGTTGTTCAACGGCCTCATCCAGCGGCGCAGCCATGAGCTGCGCATCAGCCGCCTCGTCATCAGCAAGTGCAAGAACTGCAACCTGGTCTTTGTCGCCAGCCGCTTCTCCCGCGCCAGACGACTTCAATGCCCGCGCTGCAAGCATGAAAATCCAGTGGAACATCGTAAATACTGACTATGAGAATCATCAGCGGACAAGCTGGTGGCATTCGCCTCAAGCCACCAGAAGATAGAAACATACGCCCGACAGAAGACAGAGTCAAGGAGAGCCTCTTCGGTACCCTCGGCGATTTGACGGGCAAAATCGTCATCGACCTCTTTTCAGGCTCTGGCGCACTTGGTCTGGAGGCGCTCAGCCGAGGGGCCGAGAAGGTCTATTTCATTGAAAAGGAACGCAGGCACGTCAAGCTCATCGAAGAGAACGCAGCTCTTATGCTCAAGGCGATGAACGCCACGCCTTCCCAGATATCCATCCACTGCGAAGACGCCAAATCCGCCCCCACCCTGCTCCCAGACCTGGCGGGTGGTCCAATTGGCGTCATCCTTGCAGACCCGCCCTACGCGGAAACACCCGACACCTACGGGGCAAACGCCCTCATCACCGACCAGACATTCGCCGCCTGGGCAGGCCCCAACGCCATTCTCGCCCTCGAACACGCATCCGCCACCATCCTACGCTGGCACCCACTCTCCCCATGGGAACTCCTGCGCGAGAAGGAGTTCGGGATTCGGGCGCTGTCATTCGCCAAGGTCGCAGGGTGCTAAGACCGCAGGTGCCCTTCCGCTCCCTTAAGGTCGCGGAAGGGCATTCCCAAGCGGGGCGCGCACTCTAAGGAGTGCGCTATCAGGACGACGCAGGCAAACCAGAGGCTGGCTAATCTGGGAGCTTGGCACGTTTGGGGTACTTTTCCACTGTGCGAAGCCCCCAGGCACAATGCCCGTCATCCTGAAAGCGCGCTCAAAAAAACTGGGAACAAAATCGCAAAAGCGCTGTCAAATATACAATCGCACTTAAGAAACACTAAAAAAATAACACAAGGAAACCAGTTCAATGATTAAAACCGACTCTTTGGTAAAGATGTTCGGGCCGAAGCTTGCGGTGGACAACGTGTCCTTCGAGGTGAAGGCTGGCGAAGTACTGGGTTTTCTGGGGCCAAACGGTGCTGGAAAATCCACCACGATGCGTATGATTACAGGCTATCTCCCGATGACGTCGGGGACAATCACGATTGACGGCGCAGACATAGTGAACGACCCAATCACCGCCAAGTCGCGCATCGGCTACCTGCCCGAAAACGCACCCTCCTATCCAGAAAGCACCGTCGAAGGCTTCCTCTCCTTCATCGCGGAGGCCAAGGGGCTGTCGGGACAGGCAAAGAAAGATGCCGTCGAACACGCCATCAAGCTCTGCCAGCTAGAGAAGGTCCGCCGCCAGACCATCGACACCCTCTCCAAGGGCTACAAGCACCGTACCTGCTTCGCGCAGGCCATCATCAACGATCCCCCCATCCTCGTGCTTGACGAGCCAACGGACGGTCTCGACCCCAACCAGAAACACGAGATGCGCAACCTGATCCGCGAGATGGGCAAGACCAAGTCCATCATCGTCTCCACCCACATCCTTGAGGAAGTGGAGGCCATCTGCACGCGCGTCATCATCATCGACAAGGGCAAGGTCGTCTTCAACGGCACGCCCGCCGAGCTGCGTGGACGCTCCCAAGAGGCAGGCACCGTGGTTGTCGCCACCGCCAAGGTCGAATTCAAGGAGTTCGAAGCCGCCGCCAAGCAGCTTCCCAACGTGTCGCAGGTGGTTGACAAGGGCAAGGCGGATGGACGCAACCTCTTCGCAGTTGTTCCGCGCAAGGCAAACGAAGGCTGCCTGGCAGGCGACGTCAAGGCCATGATGGACGGCAAGGGCTGGGGCTTCGTCGAACTCCACACCGAGGCCGGCAGACTGGACGACGTCTTCCGCAGCATCACCAGCAACGAGACAGGCGAGAAGAAGGAGGCATAACGCAATATGAAAAACATCTGGATTATCGCAAAACGTGAGTTGTCGGGGTATTTCAACTCCCCCATCGCATACGTGTTCATCGTCATCTTTCTGCTGCTGATGGGCTTCTTCACCTTCATGATGGGCGGTTTCTTCCGCTCAAACGAGGCAAGCCTCGGCGCCTTCTTCGTGTGGCATCCCTGGCTCTACATGCTGCTGGTCCCCGCCATCGGCATGCGCCTCTGGGCCGAGGAGCGCAAGCAGGGCACGCTGGAGCTGCTCTTCACCATGCCCATCACCGTGAACGAAGCCGTCATCGGCAAGTTTCTGGCGGGCTGGCTCTTCCTGGGTCTCGCACTGGTCCTGACCTGCCCGATGCCCTTCACGCTCTACTACCTCGGCTCGCCCGACGGCGGTCCGATGGTGACAGGCTACGTGGGCAGCTTCCTCATGGCGGGCGCCTACCTCTCCATCGCCAGCATGACCTCCTCCTTCACGCGCAACCAGGTCATCAGCTTCATCACCTCGCTGGTCATCTGCCTGCTGCTGGTGCTGTCGGGCTATCCGCCCGTGACCAACCTCCTGCTCAAGTGGGGCGCCGCCAACTCCCTGGTGGAATTCGCCTCCGCCTTCAGCGTCA
>JAFTAC010000601.1 GCA_017458805.1 Victivallales bacterium
GGTCTCAGTCTCGGCGAATATGCCGCTGCATGCGTGGCGGGCGTCTTCGATTTCGAGACAGGTTTGAAGCTGGTGGCGGAGCGCGGGCGCCTGATGGACAAGTGCTGTCAGGAGCATCCAGGCGGCATGGCGGCGGTCATTGGCGCAGAGGCTGCGGCGATTGAAGCGGCCTGCCAGGAGGCTGGCGTGGATGTCGCCAACTACAACTGTCCTGGCCAGATTGTCATCAGCGGTGAAAAGTCCAAGCTGGAGAAGGCCTCCGCTGCATTGGCTCCAGTGGCGAAGCGTGTCATCCCGCTGACGGTTGCGGGAGCCTATCATTCACGCCTCATGAACGCCGCAACCGAGGCGTTTGGCAAGGTTTTGGATGGCGTGGCGATTGCCGCGCCCAAGTGCGGCTTTGTGCAGAATGTCACGGGTGGTTTTGTCAGTTCCCCAGATGAAATCCGCGCCAACTTGAAGGCGCAGGTCTCCTCCAGCGTCCGTTGGGAACAGTGCGCACGCGCCATGATGGGCGAATGCGACAGCATTTTGGAGTTTGGTCCAGGGAGTGTCCTGAGCGGCTTCGTCAAGCGCATCGACCGTTCATTCCCAGCAGAGCCCGCCATTACGGAATAGGCGGGTAGCAAGGTGCAGGGGGAGCCCGGCCGTCCACGGCCTGGTTTATCGCCGCACTAAAGCGCGGCGCACAGGACAGGCTGCGCAAAAAGGTAGCCAGGCCGTTCACGGCCTGGTTTATCGCCGCGCTTGAGTGCGGCGCACAGGACAGGCTGCGCAAAAAGGTAGCCAGGCCGTAAACGGCCTGGTTTATCGCCACGCTTGAGTGCGGCGCACAGGACAGGCTGCGCAAAAAGGTAGCCAGGCCGTCCACGACCTGGTTTATCGCCGCGCTTGAGCGCGGCGCACAGGGCGCACAGGACAGGCTGAGCGCGGCGCACAGGACAGGCTGCGTTACTGCTTTACGGAAGCGACAGCGGGCAGCTGCCAGGCGATGCCTTCACGTGCGGGGAAACCATAGCTATCTACTTTCACGTAAGCGCGGGTGCCGCCGTTGGCTTTCACGCTTTTCAGCACGGGGTAGGCATGGCTGACGCCTTTGTCATCCCACACGATAAGCGTATGACCAGTGCAGATGTCGGGCGTTTCACCCTTGAGCAGGTAGTAGGAATCATATTTTTCGTTGACGGCTGTTATCTCCTTGCCTTGGTATGATTTCTGGCTGCATTTCAGGGAGATTTTACCTGTGTTGAGCATCGTCCCATAGAACATTGTAGCATTTTCGCCCGCGATGGAGACCGCGATTTGGGCGTCGGTTGCGTATGAGCCGTATTCGAGGCGCTTGCCTTCTTTGGCGAAGAGGATGACATCCTGCCCGTTGACCGTATCGACCAGCACGACCATGCCATTGTCGTTTTCGACGACCTTGAGCCCTTTCACCGTTTGGGTCTGATTATGTGTCTGGAAGATGGTGACGAACTCGTCCAGCTGTGTTCCCGTTCTGCGGCGCATGAAATAGGGGAGGGTGGCTCCGCGGTCGGAGTTCCTCCAGTCACGCTGGCCCCATTCATCCGCGAAGAGGACGGTGTCGCGCTTATCGACGGGGGCCATGGCGGTGAATTTCAGAGTGTTGTTGATGGCCCAGGTTCCGCTCCAGAAATCGGCGGAGGGCTTGCCTATGAAGCGCGTGGCAGGCTTGATGTTGTGGTTGGCCAGTCCAAAGGTGATTTTGCCTTCGAATAGTTTCCATTCGGGGGTGACTTCAACTTCGTTCAGGAAGCCGTTGACGTGCCGTCTGGCACCAGGGTCGTTCTCATTGCCAAGGTCGTAGCAGACCGCCTTGATGCGGAGGCGGTTGTTGCCGCGCGCCCAGAAGCGGACGCAGTAGGAGGCGTTGCGCTTGCCGATGAAACCGTTTGGGGCGACAAAGCCATTGCCGCCACCGATGACAAAGGCGTGGTTGATGATGCCGCTCTTATCGTGCGTCAGTGCAGAGTATTTGATGCCGCGCGTCTTCTTGCCTTCGCAGGGTTCCCAGGCGCAGGTTCCGTTTCCGCGATAGATGCCCCACTCCTTGCCATGGCGTGGTTCGCCCTTTGGGATGTCCTTATCGAAAGGTTTTGCCATGTTCTCGCCGAGAGGCTTGTTCATCTCGTCGATTTCAAACACCTCGGGGTCGGAAATCTCGATGGTATCCAGCTTGTCAACGTGTAGGAGCACGATGAAGCGCTGCTTTTCGATGTTCTCGTTGTTGACCGTAAGCGGCTCCTTGAACTCAATGTCCTTGAGGCTGTAGTTGTTGTTGGGGCCATGGAAGACGTAGTCGCGCATGGAGCCGCCTTGTGCGCGGAAGAGGTCCAGCCAGTAGAATCCGCCATCGTTGTGCTCTATCTGGAGGAGAGTGCGCTCGTAGGCTTTGGCTTCAGGGTAGGCCTTGGAGGAGGCGCGCATCGCCTTGACGGCTCCCGCTGTCTCGAAGAGGTCGAAGCTGCCGCCGCGGTTGGTGGTCATCTGGTCTTTGTCGTCAATCACCACGAGGTTGTGGGCGAAGGTGCGGTATGTCTGGTGCTTGTCCTGATGGTCCCAAAGGTAGCCTAGGTCGCTGAGCAATTCGTTCTCCTGCCAGAGGACGAGGTCGAGGCTGTCTTTATGATGGTGGCCTCCCCAGTTGCTGGCATTTAGGACGGCGGTTGCACCCTTGCCCTGCGCACCCGTCCTGAAGTAGCCCTGAGAGAGGTAGGGGAAGACGATGTCGGGCAGGGTGAACTCGGGCACGCCGTCGAGGCTTGGTGTGTTGCCGTAGGTGAGGACGGTCCGCCTGTTGGAAATCTGGCCCTTGTTGGAGGCCTTCAGGAAGCTGAGGTTGAAGCGGTTGGGGAGGCAGAGCGCCAGCATGTCCGCAAACGCTGTGGAGATGCGGCTTCCCTTGTAGGTGTCGGCGATGGGCGGGTAGGCCATGTCGCCCTGCAGGGTGAGGATCATGTTCTGCCAGCAGGTGCCGTAGTCCGTGTCTCGGCAGACGTTGAAGTGCTTGAGAGCAGGGGAGCCTTCAGGAGCTGCATAGCCTTCTGGGTCGCTGTAGTCACGGAAGAGATAGGAGAAGGACTGGATGCAGCCCATGGTCATCAGGCCATAGCTGGCGGATTCGGAGGTGGAGCCATCGGGAAGGAACCAGTTGTTGACGGTGCGCAGGAAGCCGTCCAGGCCGAAGCGCACCATGTCGGGCTGACCTACGGCCAGCCCGATGGCCGCCGCACCCGTGCGGTTGCCCACAGATTTGTTGTTGATGGACTTGTCATAGACGAAGTGGTAGGATAGCTCGATGAGGACGTCCTTTTCGATGCGCCTGCACTCTTCCTCTGTATAGACGGGGGTGCCTTCCGCCTTTTTTGCGGTGCAGGTGAGGTCGTATGCGTTGGAGAGGCGGACGCCGATAGAGCCGTCCATGCCTGCGCTGCCCATGCGGTTTCCCTGCCAATAGCCCGAGTGGATGCGCCTGTCGGGTCTGTTGGGCGGCGCGGTGATTTCATCGGCGGGGAGGTTGAAGGGGTCTTTGGCGGCGATGTGCGGGTCGCAGTCTGCGAACTCGGAGTAGATGTTCACGCCGAAGAGGTATTTGGGGAGGACGGTCGCATAGCGGAGCAGCAGCCGTTTGACGCCTTCCGCGTATTTTGCTTCACCTGAATAGAGGTAGGCGTCAGTCAGCATGTCCAGCCATGTCAGCGAGTATTGGAGTTTGCGGGTGCGTATCATGCCGAGGAGGGAAGGACGGGTGATGACGCCATAGACGGGGAAGGGCTCGCCCCCCACGAAGGTGATTTTCTGCCTGGGGTCCCACTTGCTTTGGAAGACGATGTCCTCGGGGAAGTCGGGATGCGGAAAGACGGTTTTGCATGTGTTGCAGTAAATGTGGTCGGGGTCTTTGGCGTTCCAGCCCCAGGTGCCGTTGGGGTGCCAGGGAAGGCCTTTTGCACGGCATGCGGGGCAGGGGTAGAAGAAGCCCATCGGGGTGGTGATTTCAATGAACTGCTCCAGTTTGGCGTCGGTCAGGTCCGCCAGCACCTTTTCTGCTGCAAGTACTTTGGACTGCGCATATTGCGCCGCCCATGTTTCGGTTTTGATGAGGTTGCGCGTATGCTCCACATCCGCGCTCGTCACCAGGCACCTTGGATGCGGGGTGGCGTTGCGGAAACGCTCCCAAACGTTTAAATCCAGCGGGTCGTTGTACTCAATTTGACCGAAAAGGGTTGTGGCGGCAATCATGAGAAGGGGGAGAAGATGATGGTTCATAGGTTTGGAAACGGGGTTGTGTTCGTTGGATTGTGGAGTTTGATGTTAATATACTTCATTACGTGTGAATGAAAAGCGATAAAAGCGATAAAAGCGATAAAAGTGATAAAAGCTATGGAAGGATATCGTTTTTATCGTTTTTATCGTTGTTTCTACAACCTGTTGAGTTGTAAATATGGCTTCAAAAATTACATTATAGAAGCGAATAAACTTCAATCGTCGATGAATCGGCTTTTACAGTTTTTTATAACAAGTCTTTCTAACAAGGCACTATCTATGAATCCACTAGCAGAATCCCTGAACGCGACCATCAGCGCGGAGGCTCCTCACATGTTTGAGATGCTTTCCGAGCTGGGCAAACGTTTTTATTTCCCAAGCAAGGGTATCTTGAGCCAGTCTGCCGAGGCAAAGAAAAAGGCGACCCGTTTCAATGCGACCATCGGCACTGCTCTGGAGGATGGAGTTGCAATGCATCTGGACTGCCTCATGGAACAGCTGCCTGGTATCTCCGCCGACAACGCCCTGCTTTATGCCTCCTCGCCAGGCAACCAGAAGCTGCGCGAGGCGTGGCAAGCGAAGGACTTGAAGGACAACCCAGATTTGGCGGGCAAGCCCTGCAGTCTGCCCGTCGTCACGGGCGGCCTTTCCCACGCTCTCTCCCTCATAGCCGACCTCATTGTTGACCCAGGCGATCTCTTCCTCTATCCAGACAAGAACTGGGGTAATTACCGCTTGAACTTCGTGGAGCGCAAGGGGGCAGAGCCCAAGCTCTTCCAGTTCTTCAAGGGAAACGGCTTCAACATCGAGGCATTCCGCCAGGCGCTTGACGAGTGCGCAGCGGCTGGGCGCAAGAAGGTCATCGTGCTTCTCAACTTCCCCAACAACCCGACAGGCTACTCGCCTACTGACGCCGAGAACAGTGCCATCGCCCAGGCACTGAAGGATACGGCGGACAAGGGCGTCAATCTGGCGGTCATTGTCGATGACGCCTACTACGGGCTTTTCTTCAAGCCAGAAGTGACTCGCCAATCGCTCTTTACCAAGCTGGCTGGACTGCATCCCCGCATCCTCGCATTCAAGGCGGATGCGGCCACCAAGGAGGTTTACGTCTGGGGGCTGCGCGTAGGCTTCGTCAGCTTCTCCATCGGCGGTGTGAAGGCAGATTCTCCTGTCTTCGAGGCTGTCAACGCCAAGATGGGCGGCATCATCCGCTCGGTGGTGAGCAACTGCTCCGCGCTCTCCCAGTTCCTGGTGCTCAATGCGTTGAAATCCCCAGACTTCTTCAAGCAACGGGCTGCAAAGGCTGAGGTCATGCGTCAACGGGCGCTCAAAGTCGAGGAGGCGCTGCAGAATCCAGAGTATGCGCAGGCCTGGGAGGTCTATCCCTTTAACAGTGGATACTTCATGTGCCTGAAAATCAAGAAAATCAATGCATCCGACCTGCGCATCCATCTGTTGGACAAGTACGGCATCGGCACCATTGCCATCAACGACACAGACCTCCGCATCGCCTTCTCTTGTATTGAGGCCGAGGATGTCAACGAGCTCTTCCGCCTGATTTTCCAAGGCTGGAAAGACTTGGCGTAATTCACAGTACTTTGATAGCCAAATCATCAACAAAGGGCGCACCAATAATCCGTGCGCCCTTTTCGTTTTTTAAACAAAGGAGGCAGTATGAAATTGCCTCTAAGGGGGAATTGAAAGGAACGACAACGAACAACGGACAGAATCATGCCAAAGCTCACGATTCAGGAAAACTACAAGATAACAGCAGAATACACGCTCAAGGATGGTGAAACCGTCATTGGAAGCGGTGGTGACGCTGCCCTGAGGCTCAACCATGGAAGTATCGCAAAACGCCACTGCAAGCTTACTTGTGACAAGTCAGGCGTCTATCTGGAGGACTTGGGCAGCGCTGGCACTTTCCTCAACTCGTTGTTTCTGGCGGAAAAGACACGCCTCAACAACCAGGACCAGATTCAGATAGGCGATGTCATTTTGATTTTCACAGATGCCGACGCCAGCGACACAGGGAGTGGCGAGGCCGTTTCCCCCGATGCGCAAAAGGGCAGTTTCAGCTTCGTGCAGGATGTTGTCACCCGAATTGCCGCCAACATGGCAAAGGTGATTCAGGGAAAGGACGATGTCATCCACCACGTCCTGATTGCCCTGATGAGCGATGGCCACGTTCTGCTGGAGGATGTGCCTGGCGTTGGCAAAACAAAACTGGCCCAGGCTCTTGCGCGTTCCATTCAAACGGGCTTCAAGCGCATACAGTTCACGCCAGACATGCTGCCGAACGACATCACGGGCATCAGCATCTTCGACGAGGGGCAGCGCAAGTTCGTCTTCATGCCTGGACCCGTCTTCACCAACGTGGTGCTGGCGGATGAAATCAACCGCGGCACCCCCCGTGTGCAGTCCAGCCTGCTGGAGTGCATGGCGGAGTCCATGATTACCGTCGATGGCAGTCCGCATGTCTTGCAGAAGCCGTTCTTTGTCATCGCCACGCAGAACCCCGTCGATTTTCATGGCACCTATCCGCTGCCCGAGGCGCAGCTTGACCGTTTCCTTATGCGCTTGATCATGGGCTATCCCGAACATCAGGACGAGCTGGTGATTTTGGAGAGCCAGGCGGAGTCGAATCCGCTCAACGGCATTTTGTCCGTTGCGAGTTCCAACGACATCCTGCGGTGCCAGTCCATCATCCGCAAGGTGCATGTGTCGA
This sequence comes from Victivallales bacterium, assembly GCA_017458805.1. GTDB lineage: Bacteria > Verrucomicrobiota > Lentisphaeria > Oligosphaerales > Oligosphaeraceae > RGIG3456. The sequence goes on from JAFTAC010000601.1 coordinate 7,016, forward strand.
AGCAGGTCCGCGACTACATCGTCACCATCATAGACGAGACACGCAAGCACCCCGCGTTGCTGTACGGTTGTAGCACGCGTGCGGCACTGGCCCTCATGCGTGCCAGCCAGAGCCTGGCCGCCATCAGCGGGCGTGATCACGTCCTGCCTCGCGATATCCGTGATTTGGCCAAATACGTGCTGGCGCACCGCACGCCGTTGCGTTTGCAGGCGCGCTCCGAATGGTCGGACGCGGGCAAGGTCATTGATGCGATTTTGGAGCACCTGCCCATTTCGCGGTGGGAAGAGGATGCGGACTAGCA
>JAFTAC010000602.1 GCA_017458805.1 Victivallales bacterium
CCCATGCATACCCCCGCGCAAGTGCCCGTAAGGGCGCACAGCGCGGGGGCAGCCCCCTCCATGACTTCGCGCCTGGAGGGCGCCACAATCCCGATGCCTTAGAAAGACGGAATTACGGAATGTGGCGTACTCCGTGTGCTGGCCGCAACGCGGCCCTAGCTCTACAGCCCCAGTTGTCATCAACATATTTCGCATATTAACTAATAACGCGAAGTACAGCCTGCAACAGCAGCCCAGGCCTGTTCAAAATGGTAGCTTTGAAGCGGACGCTTCGCGGCTATCCCCTTCTGAATAATTGCCATTGCCAATTGCATCATACAACTCAAAAAATGGAAACCCTTGTCTTCGACATAGAGAAGTTTGCGGTCCACGACGGACCAGGCATAAGGACGGTAGTCTTTATGAAGGGGTGCCCTCTGCGTTGCGTGTGGTGCCACAACCCCGAATCGCAGTCGTTCAAAACAGAGCTCTTCTTCACGCCCGAAAAATGCATTGGGTGCGGATGGTGTGTTGCCGCCTGCCCGCAAAAATGCCATCTAATCCAGGAAGGTCGCCATCTCTTCGACCGTGGAAAATGTGTTGCCTGCGGCAGATGCGCCTCCAAGTGCTATGCGGAGGCACTTGAGGTGGTCGGCAAGCACATGAGCGTGGATGAGGTCATGAAAAGCGTCTTGGCAGACAAGCTCTTCTATGACAACTCAAACGGAGGCGTCACCCTTTCGGGCGGCGAGCCTTTGGCGCACTTCGAGTTCACGCGCGAGCTGCTGGAAGCCTCGAAAGCCGCTGGCCTTCACACCTGCATAGAGACATGCGGCTATGCGCCGCCAGACAACGTCCGCGCCCTGCTGCCGCTCGTTGATTTGTGGCTGTGGGATGTGAAGGCAACGCCGGAGATGCACAAACGACTGACAGGCGTAGAGTTCCAGCCCATCCTCGACAACCTGCGGATGATTGACGGGGCGGGCGCAAAAATGTGGTTGCGCTGCCCTCTCGTGCATGGCGTGAACGATTCCAACGAACACCTGCTGCAGATAGCGGATCTGGCCAGCTCCCTGCACGGCTGCGAGAGGATTGACATCGAGCCATACCCCCCCCTGGGTGAAGGCAAGGCGCAGCGGCTGGGACGCTCCAATGTGTTCCACGCCGAATTCACAAACAAGGAAATTGTAAAGGAATACGAAAGTATCCTGAAAGCGCATACAAGCGTTCAGGTTTACTCTCCACAACAATAAAAACAAGAGGTGAAAAATGTCAGGTAGATGGAGTGAAAAGCAGGCATGGGAGTGGTATGAAACGATGCCCTGGCTGCGTGGATGCAATTTCATGGGAAGCGACTGCGCCAACCGAGTTGACCAGTGGCAGGAACTGGGCTTCGAAGAACGGCTGAAGACGGCGGACAGGGAGCTGGAGCTGGCCGCCTCCATCGGCTTCAACACCGTGCGCCTGATTCTCCAGTTCGAGGTGTGGGACGAAGAGCACGACGGCTTCATGGAGCGCTTCGAACGCTACCTGGCCACCTGCGCCAAGCACGGCATCTCCGCCATGATTGTCATCGGCAACGACTGCTGCGTCCCGAAGGACGAGTTCTATGTTCCAAAGCACTGTGGTCCGCAGACATACGACTGGGGCTACCACGGCGGAGTCAAGAACTCCCCCCACCGCAAGCTCCCCAAAATGGGCTTCAATGTGCTGGACGATCCCGTCACGCGCGAAAAGGTCTGGCAGATGACCGCTGAAATCATGACAAAATACGCCCACGACCCACGTGTCTGCATCTGGGACCTCTACAACGAGCCAGGCAACTGTCTGCGTGGCGAGGTGACCATACCGAACCTCAAGGAGATTTTCAAAATCGGATGGGACATCCGCCCCGACCAGCCTTTGACCGCCAGCAGCCTGAATCCCATCAAGTGCCCTCCTGTCGATAAGCTGGCCTTCGAGCTATCCGACATCACAAACTACCATCTATATGGCAATTATGACATCAATATCAAAGTGCTTCACGAGCTGAAGAAGCTGGGTCGCCCCATCGTCAACTCCGAATGGCTGCACCGCATCCGCCACTGCGATGTGAAGGAACTCATCCCGCTCTACTTCCTGGAGCATGTCGGCTGCTACTGCTGGGGCTTCGTCGCGGGCCTCTACCAGACCTACGAGCCCTGGGAGGGCATCTGGGAGATGGTCGCCAACGGCACCGCCCCCGCCGACTGGGATCTCACACGCTGGCAGCACGACCTCATGCGACCCAACTACCGGCCGTATGACCCCAAGGAAATCGCCATCATCAAGGAATACAGCAAGATGGCCGACGAGGAGTTCAACGCAAAAAAGCAGCAGTTCCATTAATGCCCTCATTTTATCGTTTTCAATGATGAAAATCCTATAAAAGCTTGTGCAAAAACTCCCATTTTGATTATATTATTATGTAATGGGGAGTGTTGTGCTATCTAGAACCTCTAGAATACTCAATGCTCCCCTTCACGGAAAAGACAGTTAGAAAAAAGGTGTTTTCTGAGTGATTCTCCTCACACTCATATTAGCGGCAATGCTGCTGTTTACGGGATGCCAGTCGCAGACGACTGGCACGCCGAAGGTGTCTGCAGTACCTGAGGCGGCATCTCCGCAGCCTGCAGGGTGTCCCGAATGGTTCGTCGCCCCCCTGAAGGGCGGCTGCAAGGAGGCCGACGAGGCCATCGCCTACCTGGAAACCGTGTTCAATGGCACGGAAGAGCTTCAGGCAAAGCATATTCTGAAGGCGTGGTCCATCGTCAACAAGGCTCTGACTGCCACCGATTCAGCCATGGTGCCTGATGCCGCACACGCAGCTCTCCTACAGGAGAACAGCATTCTTCTGGGGCACGCCTTCCTGATGGCCGTGGCTCACGACAAGTTGAAACAGGGCATCCAGACCCGCGACCAGGTGGAAGCGCTCTGCCTGGCGACCGCCCGCCTGAATGCCATTCGTCAAGACAACGCCCAGCGCTTTGCGGAATGGCTGCCCAAGCTGGAAGCATGGGAGCAGTCCCATGACGACTGGTGTGGTCTGCGTCTATTCGAACAGTTCCGCGACAAACAGCCAGTTGCCATCCTCCCTGAGCTCTGGATGATGCGTTGCGCCCCACTTGACGCCAACTTGGCGCAGGAGTCCATCGAGCAGTGGCGAGCCACCAAGCCCCTCCCCGTAAAACTGGCGGCATTGGGGAAGCACTCCTCAAACGACCATTCCCCCATCTGGATAATGCAAACCATTGAACAGCCTGAGGTGCAGGAAGGCATGGACACGTATGTGATCTTCAGTGCCTTCCGTGGCCGATGTGTTGCGTTCGTCAACGGAACCCAGGTCGCCAGCTTTGATTCAGACGAGCCCCACTATTTCTCCATCCCCCTGAATTTCAAGGACAAGCAGTGCAATCTTGTCTTGTTCGTATCTGAGCGCACGTCCCTTCCATTCGTGCCCTTGCCTGTCTGGCTGGCCACTGGCAAAAAGACGGTTCCGCCAAAACGCCCGTAGAACGCAGCCGACGCTGCGTTCCCCCACAGTCAACCTTGTTAGATTAAGGAATAGCAGCCAATGGACAATGCGATTGAAAACGTGAATGTCGGCCTTCCCGAGGAACTTACCAACAAACTGATCGCCCTCTCCGAACAGAACAACCTCAAGGAGATACGGGATATCCACGCAGAGATTCCACCCGCCGACGCAGCCAAGGCGATGGAGCTTTTCGCGCCAGACAGGCAGCTGGCCCTCTTCCGATCCCTCTCCAAGGACACCGCCGCCGAAATCTTCACCTATGTCGATAGCGACCTGCGGCTGCACATCGTCGAAAGCGTCGCCCAGCCAGAGGTCAACGAGAAGATCAAGCAGGACTTCCAGGAACTCTTCGACACAATGCCCGTCGATGACGCCGCCGACCTGCTGGACGAACTCCCCGCCAACCTCGTGGAGGCCCTCCTGAAGAACGCAACGCCCGACAAGCGCAAGCAGCTCAATGACATCCTCAACTACCCGCCCAACAGCGCGGGCAGCCTGATGACCCTCGAATACATCATGCTCTCCGAGAACATGACCGTCGAGGAGGCCCTGAAGCACGTGCGGAGCAACGGGCGCACCAAGGAGACCATCTACAACTGCTACGCCGTCAGCCAGGGGCGCAAACTGGCGGGAGCCGTCTCCCTCCGTGAAATCGTTCTCAGCAAGGAGGGCACACTTATCCGCGACATCATGGCAAGCCCCGTCATCCACGCCCACACCATGGATGACCAGGAGAAAATCGCCGAGCAGTTCAAGGAGTACGACCTGCTGGCAATGCCAGTGGTCGATATGGAGGACAGGCTCGTCGGCATCATCACCATCGACGACGTGGTTGACGTCATCGAAGCCGAGAACACGGAGGACTTCGAAAAGATGGCAGCCCTCCGCCCCTCCGACGACGAGTACCTGAAGACCAGCGTGCTGACGCTGGCCCGCAACCGCATCGTCTGGCTGATGGTGCTCATGATTTCAGCCACCTTCACGGGGGCCATCATCTCCCACTTCCAGAAGATATTACAGGAACAGGTGATATTGGCGAGCTTCATCCCAATGCTGATGGACACGGGAGGCAACTGCGGCGCCCAGGTCTCCACGCTGGTCATCCGCGGTATGGCAGTAGGCGACATTGAACTGGTCGATTGGTTCAAGATCGTCTGGAAGGAGATACGGGTGGGGCTGACGGTCGGTGCGGCCCTCTGCCTGGCGAACACCATCCGCATGCTGGTTTTCAACCGTGGCGCAAGCCCCAGCATCATCGTCGTCGTCAACGTCGCCCTCTTCATCACGGTGACCTTTGCGAAGATGATTGGCTGTCTGCTCCCCATGACTGCCAAGCGCCTTAAGCTCGATCCCGCGCTGATGGCTAGTCCGATGATTTCCACCATCGTCGATGCCTTCGCCCTATTCACATACTTCCTTGTCGCACACCAGCTTATAAAATAAGGGGAACCACCAATGAAGGTCAAACTGCTAGTTGTCGGCTGCGGAGCCCGTGGCACAGGCTATTCGAAATTCGCCCTTGACTTCCCGGATAAGGCGCAGGTCGTCGCCATCGCAGAGCCAAATCCCGAGCGGCGCAACGCCATCGGCGACGCCCACGGAGTTCCTGAAAACCTCCGTTTCCACGACTGGAAGGATGCAGCGGCACAGCCACGCCTTGCGGATGCGGTGCTAATCTGCACCCAGGACAACATGCACGAGGAGCCCGCCATCGCCTTCGCAGGCCTTGGCTATGACATCCTCCTGGAGAAGCCAATGGCTCCGACGGCAGAAGCATGCCGCAACATCGTCGCCGCCGTCAAGAGGGCTGGCGTGATGTTCGCCGTCTGCCATGTCCTGCGCTACACGGAGTACACCCGCCGCCTGAAGGAGGTGCTTGCATCGGGGGCAATCGGCGACATCGTCTCCATCCAGCACCTGGAGCCCGTCGGCTACTGGCACCAGGCCCACTCCTTCGTGCGCGGCAACTGGCGCAACGAAGCGGAATCCTCCTTCATGCTACTTGCAAAGTGCTGCCATGACGTGGATTGGCTCCGCTATGTGATGGATCGTCCCTGCAAGCAGCTCCAATCCTTTGGCACGCTAAAGCACTTCCGCCACGACTGCGCCCCCGCTGGCGCCGCCGCCCGCTGCATGGAGTGCCCGGCTGGCGTCGAGTGCAACTGCCCCTACTCCGCCATCAAAATCTACCTGCGAGACCGCCTCGACCAAGGGCAGACTGGCTGGCCCGTGAACGTCCTCACACAGAACGTCACCCGCGAAACCGTGCTGAAGGCCCTCCGCGAAGGCCCATACGGACGCTGCGTCTATGAATGCGACAACGATGTGGTTGACAACCAGGTTGTCAACATGCTCTTCGCCGACGGCAGCACGGTCTCCATGACCATGACCGCCTTCAACGCACACTCTGGCCGACTGACCCGCATCTTCGGAACCCGTGGCTCCATTGACACCGACAGCAACACCATCACCCTCTTCGACTTCCTCACCACCAAGAAGACCGTCATCGACACCGCCGTCAACAACGACGGCGGCATCCTCAGCGGACACGGCGGCGGCGACTTCGGCCTAATGGCCGCCTTCATCTCGGCTGTAGCTGAACGAGACCCCTCCAAGATTCTCTCAGGCACTGACGAAACCCTCGAAAGCCATCTGATGGTCTTCGCCGCAGAGGAATCCCGCCGCACTGGAAAAGTCGTCTCCCTGTAGCCAGAAACCTCCTTTACGCCATTTCTTCTCCCCGAAGCCCGCGGGGGCGCCTTTGCGCCCCCCCGGGCGTCGGCTTTTCAGGAAAATGTCAAAAA
>JAFTAC010000603.1 GCA_017458805.1 Victivallales bacterium
AGGCCTGTGGTTGTGGCGTATTGTGTAGCGAAAGCCCTCATGCACGCGGGGTAGAGCTCAACGTTGTCGGAGTGGATGTCGTTGGTGGCGAGGAACTGGGCCAGGTTGAAGATACGCCGATGGTCGGGGAGGCTGCCGTAGTCGATGACATGGTCGCAATCGACGATGACCACAGGGGGCAGGGTGGGGATGGCGGTGTTGATGACGAAATTGGGTGGCTTGGTGTCCCCATGGTAGATGCCTTTCCGGTGAATGTTTGCCAGCAGTTCTCCAGCACTTGCGTAAAGCTTCTCGAAACCATCGGGAAGTCGGGCGTCCCGCATGATGGCGTAGAGGTCCTGGCTGCCCGCATCCTCATAGATGGTGTATTGCCAAGTGAGGGAACGTCCTGTGTCACCGATGCAGGGGGGAGTGAAGCCCTCCAATAGTGCAACGCTTGTGGTTTTGCAGGGGGCCTGGAAAAACAGTTTGTGCCACCAGTGGCGGAGATAGGCCTTCACGACGTAGCGTTTTCCATCGTAAAGGACGCGTGTCACCTGGCGTTTCTTCAGGTTTCGCAGGGCCTTTCCCTGCGAAACCTGCTCGTTGTGAAGGACGATGATTGTTTCTATCTCTTGTTGTGTGAGCATCTTATCGTATCATCGGCAGTTTATTGCGTATATAGGCTACGCGCTCGGTGGAGAGCTCTGCGACAAAGGTGGCGGGGGCATTGTGGTCGGCGCTGGCGACTGGCAGGCCCCACGGGTCATAGACGATGGAGTGACCGAAGAGCTCAATGCCAGTTTCGGGATTGACACCGCAAATATCGACACCCGCGAACCACTGCTGGTTCTCTATGGCGCGTGCTTGAAGAAGCGTGTTCCAGTGGGGGACGCCCGTGCTGGCAGTGAAGGCGGCTGTGCAGATGACCAGATCGCATGTCGTGAAGTGTGTGAACATCTCGCCGAAGCGCACGTCGAAGCAGGTTGCCAATCCAATTTGGAACCCTTTGAATGCGAAACTTTTAACATCATGTCCAGGCACGAAGGCCTCTGTTTCGGAGATGAAGCCCAGGCGATTGAACTTAAGCGCAAAGAGGTGGCGCTTGTCGTAGAAGGCGCGGAGAGTGCCATCGGCGTCAATGACGTAAGTGCGGTTATAGACGTTGCCGTCTGGAGCAAGACAGGAGACGCCGCCTAGCACAAGGGCAAGACTGTTTGCGCGGGCGATTGGGGCGAAAAGCTCCATCCACTCCGCTTGGCTTCTCGCGACCTTCTTGGTTGTCTTCATGGAGGCGAGGCAGGTGCAGTACTCGGGGAAGACGGCCATCTCAGCACCGTCGCTACGCAATTTTGCAGCCATCTGGTCGATGGAGTCCAGGTTCTCCTCCACGTTCGGTGTGGGGGTGAATTGTGCTATGCCTAGGGTCAGTTTCATGGTATCTTCGCCAAAGCCTCTTCGATTTGCTTCTGGATGGCCTCCAGGTGGTAGGAGGCTTTCTCCCAGAGGGTTGTGGCCTCCTCGATTTCACGCTGAAGGATGGGAACGCGCTTGTTGAGTGCGGCGTAGTCGGTGTCTGGGTTGTTGGCGACAAGCTCGTTGAAGATGCGGCTCAGCTCCTCCTCCTTGGCCATGATGAGGGCTTCGTCCTCGGCGACGCGTTTCTCCCACTTGCGGCGTTCTGCGCTGAAGCTGTCACGTATGCGCACTTCCTCGCGCTTGCGGTCCTTGCGGGTGAGCGTGGAGCCTGTTGCAGAAGGCTGTGCGGGCGCGTCAGTCGTTTTTGCCTCCTCGGCGGCTTTTGCCTGCTGTTCCTTTTCAGCAAGCTTCTCGCGGTAGTAATCGTAGTTGCCATAGTAGCGCGTAACGCCTTCGGGGGAGAGCTCGTAGATGGTGGTGGCGAGATTGCGCACAAAGGTGATGTCGTGGCTGACGAGGCAGAGGGTGCCGTTGTAGTTGCGCAGTGCCTCTTCAAGGGCCTCGCGGGCATAGATGTCAAGGTGCGTGGTGGGCTCGTCCAGCAGCAGGAAGTTGTTGGGGCGCAGGAGCAAACGTGCGAGGGCGAGGCGGAGTTTTTCGCCGCCAGAGAGAACCTGCACCTGCTTTTCGATGTTGTCGCCCGCGAAGCCGAAGCCACCGAGCATGTTGCGCAGTTCGCCGTCGCTGCGGTCGGCGGAGGCTTGGCGAACGGTGTCGAAGATGCTCTTGGACGGGTCCATCGTCTCCATATAGTCCTGGGACTGGTAGCCCATGAGGACGCCGTGCCCGATTTGGACCTTGCCGCTATTTGGAGTCAAGTGTCCCGCGATGAGGCGGAGCAAGGTGGTCTTGCCCATGCCGTTGAGACCGACGAAAGCGGCCTTGTCTCCGCGTTCGATGCGCATGTCCAAGTTGCTGAAGATGGGGTGCTTGCCGTCATAGCTGAAGCTCATGCCCTCGATGCGCACCACGTCCTGCCCCGAGCGGGGCGCGGGCGGGAGGACGATTTTGGGTGCGCGGACATAGACCTGCGGAACCTCTACGTCGTCAAGTTTGTCCAACATCTTCTGGCGGCTCTGCGCCTGTGCGGCCTTTGTGGCCTTGTAGCGGAAGCGATCGACGAAGCGTTCAAGCTGTTCGCGCTTGCGGTCAATATTACGCTGCTGTGCGATGAGCTGCTCATGGCGCTGCTCGCGGTCCCTGACATACTTATCGTAGTTGCCAGGGTAGCGCGTGACATGGCCGCCCATCACTTCGAGCGTGACGTTCGTGAGGCAATTTAGGAGGTAGCGGTCGTGGGAGATGAGGAGCAGGGTGCCCTTGTAGGACTTGAGGAACTCCTGGAGCCATTCGACTGCGGGCACGTCCAGGTAGTTGGTAGGTTCGTCAAGAAGCAGGATGTCAGGCTGTGCGACGAGGTTTCGCGCGAGTTCCGCGCGAATTTTCCAGCCACCGCTGAAAGAGTCGAAGAGGTCGAGGAAGCGTGTTGTGTCAAAGCCGAGGCCGCTGAGGATGGTTTCAGCGCGGTTTTTCAGTTCATAGCCGCCCTTGTGCTCGTATTCGGTCTGCATTTCACCGAGGCGTTCAAGCATCCGCTGCTTTTCGTTTTCGGGGGCGGTTGGAATCTGTGCCTCCAGCTGTTCCATCTTGGCATGTAGGAGGTTAAGCTCAGGCATGGCGTTCTCCACGTAGTCGAGGAGTGGCACACCCGAGGCGATGCCGTGGATTTGCTGGCGGACGTATGCGAGGCGCATGGTGCCAGGGTAGGTGGCTTCTCCCTTGTCGGGCGAGAGGTTGCCTGTCAGAATCTCAAAGAGGGTACTTTTGCCTGCGCCGTTGGGACCTACCAGCCCGACACGTTCGCCAGGGTGGACGGTGACGGTGACGTCAATCAGAACCTGTTGGGTTCCGAATGCCTTGTATATCTGCGAAAACTGTATCATCTGAAATAAACTAGAAAAATAAGCGGATTTAAAGAGAAAAATATGAAAGTGAATATATAGTAAGTGAAAAGAAGCATCACTTCTTATAATGTGGCACATATTCTGGAAAAAACAACCGCAGAGGGCGTATTTTGGGGAAAATGGACGAGGAATTGACGAAAGCAGTGGAGACCGTGAAGACACGGCTTTACTGGCGGCTGGTTGCACGCTGGTCGCTGGCCTGCCTGGCGTGCGTCTCCTTCCTGGCGGGGGCTGTGTTTCTGGTTCTGCGGCTCTTTGAGGAGACAGTGCCGTTGTGGACATGGACAGGTCTGGGAGTGGTTGCCGTGCTTTGGCTGCTCTGTGTGGTCTCGATGCTTTGGATGTGCCGTAAGCGTTTGCCTGCCAGAGCAGAAATCGTCGCCTGGCTGGACGCCCATTCCGAAGGAGGCGGTCTGCTGATGGCTGCGGAGGCGGGGGAGGCGGCCTGGAGGGAGAGACGCACACGCATTGTCACGCCTACCATCCGCTGGAACACCTGGGGGCGCGAGACGCTTTTGGCACTCTGCGCCGTGGCCTTCTTCCTCTGTTCGGCCTTCGCGCCGCAGCGTGTCAATGATTTCACGGGCGGGAAAAAAACGCTGGACATACAGGACGAGACGGCGAAACTGGAGGAACAGTTGCAGACACTTGAGAGCATCTTGGATGAGAAGCCTGAGAAGCTGGAGGAGATGAAACGTCTTCTGACGGACATCCAGGAGCATAATTTCGCTGGCGATTCCGCAAAGACCTACGAGTTGCTGGACGTGCTTCAGGAGCGCATCGACAAGGAGTTCTCCGAATACTTCAACGAAACGATGGACAAGGTCATGGACAAGGAGAAACTGGCGGCTGCGCTGGAGCAACTCTCCAAGGCGGAGGAGACACCAGAGGCCGTCACAGCGGCCTCCGAAATCGCCAGCTTCATGTCCAAGCTGGCGGAGTCGGACAAGGAGTTGGGGGCTCTCCTCAAAGAATTGGCCGATTCGGGGCAGGTGCCATCCATTGACCAGCTGGCGGATGCCGCCAGCCAGCAGACACTGACTCCCGAGCAGCAGAAGAAGCTTGCGGAGTTCCTGCAAAACAACGCCGAGAGCATCAAGAAGAAGCTGAAGGAGATGGCCGAGAACATGAAGAAGAACGGCTGTAACTCCTGCCAGAACACATCCATGTCGCAAAGCGTACAGTTTGATCTGGAGGCTCTGAAGGAGTGGCTGGAGTCCGAGGGCGAAGGGCAGTGCGCCGAGGCGCTTTCCATTGCTTTGAGCATGTCTGGCATGGAGGGTACTGGAGGTGTCAGCAGGGGCAAGGGGGATGCGCCACTTGAATACACAAACACAGCGAAGGAGTTCGAACACAATACGTCAGATGTGGGGCTGGATGGATTGGCGCGGCCTGACAACGCCGACAGTTCCGTCCTAAAGCGCACTTTGGTCGCGCCTGACCAGGCGCAGAATGAGACGGAAGCAGCTGCCGCAGGGCAGTTGCAGGGCGGGAAGGGCAATGTGAAGAGCTCCTCGAAGCCAATTCACCCGCAACACCGTAGAGAGATTGAAAATTACTTTAAGAAATGATATGTTTCCTAAGAGGGTAATTCGTCAATGGGGAGAGTTTTAAACCACAGATTACACAGATTACACAGATGCGTTCAGCCGCGCGAACGCGCGACTGAACGCGGGAATTTTATTCTGTGTCAAATGAAAAATAGAATCGCGAACTGCCGCATAATGCGGCGGTTCGCATCTGTGAAATCTGTGTAATCTGTTTAATCTGTGGTTTTTATAAAGTTTTACATTATAGAACTGAGCTTTAAAATATGAGGCTGGATACAATGTTGATGACACCTGAAGAGATGGCTCCCGCCGTGGAGTGCGCAAATAAGCTGCTGGCGGAATTGGACAGGATTCTGCTGGGGCATCACGAGATACATAAGCTGGTGCTGATGGGGATATTAAGCAGAGGGCACATCCTGCTGGAGGGACTGCCTGGCGTCGGCAAGACCGCCCTTGTGAAGGCCTTGGGGCAACTGCTGGATTTGGAGTTCAAGCGTGTCCAGTTCACGCCCGACCTGCTTCCCAGCGACATCCTCGGCGGCAGCATCCTCCAGATGGGGGAGGACGGGCAGAGGCACCTCGCCTTCCAGCCAGGCCCCATCTTTGCGAACATCGTTTTGGCAGATGAAATCAACCGTGCGTCGCCCAAGACGCAGGCGGCGATGTTGGAGGCGATGCAGGAGCGTTCAGTCACCCTGCTGGGCGTGACACGTCCGCTACCAGCCCCCTTCTTTGTGCTGGCCTCGCAGAACCCGATTGAACTGGAAGGCACATACCCAATCCCAGAGGCGCAGCTGGACCGCTTTATGTTCAAGTTGGAGGTCAGCGGCGTGGATGCCGATGTCCTGTCACAGATTATTACGGAACGCCGCAGGGGCGAACCGCCCGTTCCCTCCTGGAGCTTGAAGAATGAGGAGCTGGAGGGGCTGTTTGCCACGATGGAGAAGATTAACCTCAGCCAGGCGGTGGCGGCCTACATCGCCAATTTGGTTGCCTTGAGCCAGCCCAATGCCGTGAATGGCGTCGCGGAGGTGACACGCTATCTTGCCTACGGGCCGTCGCCTCGTGCGGCTATCGCAATGGCGGAGGCGGCGCGCGCGGCGGCACTTCTGGCTGGTCGCCCCACCGTGGGCTTCGAGGACGTGAAGGCGATTGCTCCCTGGGTGCTGAACCATCGTCTGCTGCTGAACTACCAGGCACGCCTGGAAAAAATAACCTCGCTGGAACTGGTGAAGCGTCTGCTTGAGAAGGTGGAGCCAGCCACACTTAGCCTGCCAAAAGGATTCAGTGAAAATTAGCAATTAGCAATTAGCAATTGAATGCCAACTAATTGCTAATTGCTAATTGCTAATTG
>JAFTAC010000604.1 GCA_017458805.1 Victivallales bacterium
AAATCTGTGTAATCTGTGGTTATAAATCAAATAAATGCATAATTTTCTACATCATTCTAAACCACAGGAACAACATGAAAAAACTACTGAAGAGACAGGACATTGAGATTCTGATTGAGAAAAACACCTTGTATCTCAAATGTGCGGGACTGGAGCGCGTCATCAACCTTGACGCAAGTGTGCCCAAGACCGTTTCGTTGACATACAAGGGAAAATACCAGTTGGCCCAGGACACGCCTGAGACCGCTGAACAGGACTTCACCTTCATTGGCCTCAACAAGGCGAGCGATGAGATACCCTATAACTTGTTCGCCATGAACATAGCATGGAAGGATGCCACCTTTCTGGAAGCCGCTCACGCCGAAGTGTCGTTGAGAATAGCGGAGCCTTGTGGCGAGACAGTCTATTTGCGCACCTACATCCTCTATCCAGGTGTGCCCGCCATCGGTGTTCATACGGCGATAAGGTCCCCTGTCATCCCCAACACCTACTGGGCCTACCGCGACATCCCGCGCCCAGGCTATAAGCCCGAAGACCGCGAGGGGTGCGTCGATAAGCTGCGCCTCCCCTTCGCCGCCAATGTCAAATCAATCGAGTACTTTGGACGCACGGACATTACGGACAAGCTCTACGAAGAGCATCTGGGGCCTGGCAAGCTGACGGGCAACCTGCTCATTGCGGAAGCGAAGGAGGGCTATGGGCTTGTCATGCTTCAGGAGGCCCCGCCCAGCACGGAGCGCAGGGATTTGGAGAAGCACGACTTCCGCGTCGAGGTCAATGACTCTGAGACGCGGCTCTACTCGTGCTGCTGGGGCATTCCGCCCAACGAGGTCACCAACGACAGGGAGCTCCAAAGCTACCGCCATGTCATCATCCCCTTCGAGGACAAGGCGAAAGTGCAGCACGCCGTGAAGGCCTACCTCAAGGCGCGTTTCCCGATGGACAAGCACTGCGGCGGCGTGGTCATCAACCCCTGGGGGTGCGGATGCTTCCCGAAGCTGGTCAGCGAGGCGTTCCTGAAGAAGGAGATAGCCGCTGGTGCCAAGCTCGACGCCGACTACTATCAGGTGGATGATTCGTGGGAGGCAGGCAAGGCGCTCCAAATGCTTTCCCGCGCCAACCAGCACATCAGGCCATCCTTCTGGGAGGTCTCCAAAAACCTTCACGGCACCTTCAAGCCGCTTTGCGACGCAGCCGCCAAGGCAGGCATGAAGCTCGGCCTCTGGATAGCCCCCTCCTGCAACTGCGAATACCGCGACTGGCAGGAGACGGCGGACATCATCTGCAACATGCACAAGCAGTACGGCTTTGACCTCATCAAAATCGATGCGGTCCGTTGCCCGTCGCACCTGGCGGAGGAGAATCTTGAGGCCCTGCTGAAAACCGTCCGCGAACGCACCAATGGCGACATCTACTTCAATCTGGACACCACCAACGGGCAGCGCCCTGGCTATTTCCTCTTCCTTGAATATGGCAACATCTTCCTGGAAAACCGCTATGTATGCCATCTGTGGGGGCTGGGTTACCACCCTGAAAAGACGCTGCGCAGCCTCTGGCAGCTCTCACGCTATCTGCGTCCGCAGTATCTCCAAATCGAGGTGCCCTACACAGGCGACATCAACGACGAGTTCTACAAGAACAAGCGGCGTCCTGACATCTACCCGACCGACTACTGGGCTGCCATCTCCCTCTTTGCGAGCCCGCTGCTCTGGCTGGCACCGTCGCGTTGCGACAAGGCCTACGTGGATGTGGTATCCAAGGTGATGAAGCTGCACCATCGTCTATGGCCTGATTTGGCGCAAAGCGAAATCTTCCCGATAGGCAACTGCCCCGACGGGCGTTCCATCACGGGCTTCCAGGCGCACAACGATGCGACGGGCCACGGCTATCTCCTGCTTTTCCGCGAGGTGGATTGTCCCTATTCGGCCATGCAAGTCAAGCTGGCGTGCCCTGTGAACGGCAAGTTCGCCGAGATATCGCGCACGGGACTTGCACAGGCTGCTCCGTTGCCAGAGCTGCTGGATGAGGACACCGTCGAAGCGCGCATTCCGTCTGCCGCCACCTTTGCCATTTGGAGTTACTGATACGTTATGGAACATCCTGCATCTGTAGGGAAAAGAAAGAAAAAGGCTGCCTCTCGCAAAAACGTCGGGCAGGCTCCAGAGAGCAAGTACCCCGAGGGGATGACGCGGCGACAGTACCGCAACGCCGTGGCGATGTTCTGCCTGGCGATTGTGATGTACTTCGTGGTGAACATCCAGCGAGTGGCGGTGCCAGGCCAGATTTTCGATGCGCTGCAGGCTGAATTGAGACTCTCTGCCTCGGCGGTCTCCGCCATGGGCACGGCTTTTATGTATGTCTATGCGGCAACGCAACTTGCAGTCGGCTTGCTCGTCGATAAGTATGGTGGAATGCGCGTTCTTGCCACGGGCAGCATCCTGATGGCCATCGGGGCCATCTTGTTCCCGCTGGCGGACAACTACTGGCTGCTGGTGGCGGGGCGCGTGCTGGTGGGGCTTGGCTGCGGCGCCACCTTCCTGAGTGTCGTCAAAGAGATGGATCGTCTTTTCCCGCAACGCTTTGCACTGGTGATGGGCATCGCCATCCTCATAGGCTACATCGGGGCAACCCTTGGGACGATGCCGCTGGCGAAGGCTTCGCAGACGTGGGGATGGCGCCCCTGCATGATGGCCGTCGGAGTGCTTGGGGCCGTCGCGTTGCTCGCCATCGGCGCACTGTGGCGTTTTACGACGCGCCCGAAAGTGACAGCAATGCCGCTGACGCTCACCCCCTTCAAAATCGGCTTCGCCAACCGCTATGGCCTCATCCAGCTCTTCTCCTACACCATCAACTACGGCATCTACTTTGCCATCCTGACCGTCTTCGGGAAGAAGTTTCTGGAGGATGCGGGGCATTTGAGCAGCAATGTGGCCTCGCTGACCAGTGCCACGATGATGCTTCTGCCCGCCATCGCCAACCAGGTGGTGGGCATCCTGACCACCTGCGCAGGAAACCGCCGCCGCCCCTTCTTCCGCCTGCTGAACCTCTTCCCGCTGATTAGCACGCTTCTCATCCTGTTCTGCCTGCTGGGGCATTTCAACGGTTTCGGCTATGGGCTGATTGTGGCATTCATCCTGATTAGCCTTGTCGGAGGCTTCACGCCAGTCACTTCCTCACTCAGCCGCGAGACCAATCCGCCAGAATATACGGGCACCGCAGTGGGCATAATCAACTTCGGGGCTTATATTATGACGGCGATTGGCGGCACCATCAGCGGACTGGTCCTTGACTGGTATGGCGGCACCCCGATGCCAAACGGAGCCATCAGCTACCCAGACAAGGCCTACATCACCATCTTCGCCTTCTTCGCCCTCATCTCACTGGGGACATTCATCATCTCACTCAAAATGCCCGAAACCTACGGGAAGAATATCTATAAGAACTAGAGGTTCTAGAAAACCACAAAAAGGAGACAAATCATGGCAAAAGTCAAAGTTGCACAGTGCTGGGACGACGGTGTTTGCAACGACATCCGCGTGACGGAGATTCTGCGCAAATACAATGCGAAGGCAACCTTCAACCTGAATCCAGGCTCTCACGGCATGACCAGAGTTCCCTCATCGTGGGCGCTGCCTGGGGACACTGGCTGGGGCTTTCACGGCTTCCGCGCGGGCAAGCTCTCCATATCGGACTTGACGGAAATCTACGATGGCTTCCAGGTTGCCTCCCACTGCTGGCGTCATGAAAACGCGGGCGACAACCCCGACGACGTCTTTTTCAAGGCTGCCATGGACGGGCGCAAGTATCTGGAGGACCTCTTTCAGCGCCCCTGCCACGGCTTTGCCTGGCCCTGCGGCAAGACCACGCCCCATACCGCCGACATGCTGCGCGACGCAGGATTCGAGTACGGCAGGACGACGCAGTACACCGACAACGTGCTCTCCTACAAGCACCCCATGCTGCTGAACTCCAACTGCCATTTCCAGGACAGGAACTTCTACAACCTCTACAAGGCCGCCAAGGAGACCTGCGGCGTCTTCTACTTCTGGGGACACAGCTACGAGATGCTTGACTGCGAAGGGCTTTGGAACCAGTACGAGCAGAAAATCAAGTTCATCTCCGAAGACCCCGACGCCGAATGGATTGATGTCATCGACATCATGCACTTGCCACGCAAGTAAGGAGACAAGACAATGCTGTTAGGTATTCTGGCCGTCATCGGCATGGGGGTCTCATGGATTGTGACGGGAATCGTCATGGGCAAGGTTCCCAAGGCGGGAGTCAGCGCGGACGTCTTTCTTTTTGTCGGCAGCGCATTCATCACTCTTGCGGGAGTCAGCATAGGCTGCGTCCATGGCTTCCCGCCTGGAATGTCGTTGTTCAAGGTGGCGCTGGTGCTGGGCATCCTTTTTGTCGGCGGCATCATCAACAACAGACAGCTTGCCCTTATGTCCAGGGCGATGCAGCATGGGCCGAATGGCATCATCTGGAGCTTCATCCAGTGCGGCTTCATCGTGCCCTTCATCCTGCTGAACATCGTCTTTCCTGACAAGAACGAAATCAGCGTCTGCCGCGTGCTGGCGTGCATTGCGCTCATCGCTGCCATGATCATTATGGGCGTCACGGGCCAGAAGAACAAGGAAAGCACGGGGCCGTGGCTGATGCTGACCTGCCTCGCATTCCTGGCGACTGGCATCTCCCAGACCATGAACAACCTGCCATCTTTCCTGAAGGGCGCCGATGAAATCAACAGCGCCTGGAAGACAGCGGCCTGCGAATGCGGCATCGGCATGGGCAGCTTTTTGTTCAGCCTGTTTGGCAAGAAGCAATCCAGCTTCATGCGAAATACACGCAAGGCCATGAAGAAACCTGTCTTCTGGGGCTACATCGCATTCAATTCGATTGCCGCTTTCCTCGGCGGC
>JAFTAC010000605.1 GCA_017458805.1 Victivallales bacterium
AGACCATGCTCACCATCACATGGGCCGCCCCAAACTTCGGGCAAACACCAGACTCCATACGCAAGTTCAACAAGTACTTGGACAACAACTGCTTCTGGGCCTCGCACCTCGGCAGTCCCGCTTACCGTGAGCTGCTCAAGGAGCTCACGGCAAAAGGGATTGACTACGGCATCTACTACTGCTCCACCTCCATGCGTGAAAACCTCTACCGCTACTATCGTCTCCACGCCTGGAGAGCCTGGGAGTGCGACGGAAAGCACATCGGCCTCTACATCCTCTGCAACGCCCCCCACGGCACGGCTGGCGTGCGCGACTGGAAGACCTGCACCGCTGGAGGCATTTGCTATCGTTCGTGCGAGGAGGTCGTCTCCTCCATCCGCCTGGAAGCCTTCCGCACGGGGCTAATGGACAGCGCCTACCTCTCCGTCCTCAAAAAACTGGCCCAAAACGGCGCAACTCCCCTTCACAAGGAGGCACAGGCTTTCCTTAAGGAAGCCCCCCGCCAGGCTGTCATCACCTCCCCCCACGACACCCATACCGCCGACAAGCTCCGCGCAAAGGCCATCGACCTTATCCTGAAACTCTCCAAGTGACAAGGGGGAGCAATGCGGACCGTCGCCACTCCGCCATCGCCACATCCATTATTTCACGACAGGTACGACTTCGATGGGTTTGGAGAAGACCTGGCAGGCGCCACGTCGTCCGTCTTTCAGGCGAAAGCGCACTTCTGTGACGACTTCGTGGATGCCGCCTGGCGAGAGGACGAAGCGGTATTTCTTCTCGTCGTTCTCCGTGAAGGGGATGGCTCTGTTGCCGCCAATGCTGAAATATGTCACGTCAAACGAATCAACGGGCAGCTTGGAGTCATCCTTCTGCACCACGGCAAACACCAGCTCGATTTTCGCACCGTTCTCGGCGACATTCAGGGCAAGCTGCCTAGTCTCAAAATCTGCGTTTTCGATTGGAGAAACGGAACTTGTGACATTTATTTCAGCAGAGACGACCTTCTTGAAACCATGTTTGCAGGTCACACGCAGTTCGGGCTGGAACCGTCCTTCCTCCTGGAAGGGAACCAGCACCTCGTGGCTGTTCATGTGCATGAACTTCTCATCGGGAGACCGCCTGTATTCCGCCGTGACAACACCACATTCGCCGTCTGTCAGGCTGTTTTCGCGGAACCAGACAGCCTGGCCAGGCTGGATTGTATGGGCTGACAGCTCCAGCACGGGAGTCACGCAGTGCGTGTGGGAGACCTTCACGCCCGCCTGTCCGTAATGGTACTCGCCGTTGGCATCCAGCAGCCTGATAATGGCTTTGTAACTTCCTGGCTTGTAGAATGTTCGATGGACCTTGGCACCAGGCATCGGGTTGTAGGCAAGGGATGGATACCAGCAGATCTGCCGTTCCACGACCTGTCCGCCTGGCGGCACCACACTCAAATCGTTCACCACAACGCTCTGCCCCTCGTTGGCGGGGTTGGGCTCGATGGAGAGAATCACCTGCCATTCGTCATCCACAACGGTCACGTTCCGTGTCTCCGTCAGATAGCTGCCATCGCTCAGCCACAGGCGCATTGTCACGGGATAGGTTCCCGCATGGCCGAAGGTCTGCACGGACTTGTCGGAGCGAATCGTGGAGAACTCGCGGTCAAGCCCCCAGCGGATATCCCGCCTTACCACATTCTCCAGCTGGCTCACGTCGCTGGCGACAACCTCGTCCCCCATCTTGATGCTCGGCGGATTCAAATCAAGAAGGCGCGGCTCCGCGTCCTCCTGCTCAAAAACCTCTATTTCCGCCTCTAGACGCTCTTCAGGCACCCCTCCAGTGACAGTCACCTTGTATTTGCCTGGGCGCGAATAGGCGTAGGAGTGATAGCCATTGTAGAACCTCTTTGCCGCCTCCTTTCCACCGTCGCCCCAGTCAACGACAGCATGCACGGGGTCCTTGAAGCAGTAGGCGGGGGACACGCAGAGCACCGTTTCGCCGACCACCGCCTGTGTGGGATGGAGTTCGGCCTTGCCGTCGCCCTTTTCAGGATATGGATAGGGCATGTCAGGAGTCAGAACACATGTCATCTCATCTGTGTTATTGTTCTGGCCAGTCACTTTCAAAGTAACAGAGCGTGTCGTTTCCGTGCCGTTCCAGAGCTGCCGCATGGTCTTGCGGCATGTCGTCTCGTCAAAAGGCATGAACTCCGCGTCGTCCGCCCACTTGATTTCCGCTCGATAGAACGGCTTTTCGGGCACGTCGTCATAGGAGCAGTCGCGAACAACAACCTCGGTAAGATTTCCAGTGTCATCAAAAACCCTTTCCAGCAGGAAGGAGGCGCACAACGTCGAACGGGTGATCGAGCCTAGGTCGTCGCGAACGTAGATGGGAATATTGACTGGCTTGATGGTCGGGCCTGGCACGTCTGGCGTCCACTTCACCATGTAGTTTCCAGGTGTGCTCCAGCGGAAGAAAAGCTGTTCATTCGGCTCGGTGTGTCTTGGCGGCCAGCCAGCTGAACTGAAGACGCCCCCCTTGATGGAGGACATGCGCACGCCCTCCCCCACGGCCAGTACGCCGATTGGCGCGATATGTACGACGCCATCGCGGTTGAGTTCTATCACAGGTGCGCAGCGATGGCAGGACTTCACGGGGCGTTTCCGCTCCTGCGTCCTCTTCCAGATGATCTTGTGGGTGCCGCAGTTGATGCAGACATTCGGGCAGACGCCGTTCTCAAGCTCGTCATTGCAGTAGATGCAGCGGGGGATGCGCGCCAGTTCCGCCTGGTACTGTTCGTACTCGGCGCGTCCAAACTTGTAGCCTAAAAACGCAAGGCCGCACAGCATCACAATGACGACAATGTGGAGGATGAACTCCAATGCCACCTTGAAGGTGTAGAGGGGGTCGATGAAGGATTTCAGGCGTTCCTTGCACTGATCGACATTCAGGTTGCCAAGCGTGTTCCCCTTTTTGTCAAGGTAGTCAAACCCCCAGAGGATGGCAAGCTGGCGGTGCCAGAAGGGACCATAGAGGCGGTAGCACACCTGCTGGACGATGGGGTCTGGCAGCCGTATTAGCCCGAACGAGCGCATCTTGCGCGGGTCGGTGCCTACCTTTTCGCGAAGGCTGTCCATCGCCTTGATGAAACGCTCAACCTCGCCTTTCGGCAGACGACGCGTCTTCAGGTGGTGACTGCGCGACAGGAGCTCGTCCTTTCCCTCGCCCATGCTGAAAAGCACATAGCCGTCCTTTCCTTCGGGGCGCGTGGCCTGCGGGAAGAAGTGCGCACAGTCCTCGTTGCTGCGCAGGACAACCTGGAAATCGGGGTCCCAGAAGTCATACCCCATCTCCGTGTTGCGATGCACATGGAAGTCCTTGTACTCGATGACAATTCCTTTTCCTCTGACTTTACGCATAATCGTTTGAAAAACTCAGTTGTCTCCCAAGGCGAAAACCAACTGGGAGTAGGAGGCGGCAAGCATCCGCTCGCGTGAGCGGATGGACTTGAATTTCAGTGCGGGGGAGCGACCATGGCAGTGGTCCATGGCGCCTATGGCATGCTTCACATCCTCTGCGGCGATGCGCTCTACGCCGCGCGAAGCGGCCCAGATGCGGGCGAATGCAAGGACTATCGGGTAGGTCAAAAACAGGGCAATGAGACCGCTGAATATGTCCGTCCCATAATAGGCGACGCCGAAGAACTGGAGGCACTCCAGTCGAACCGACAGGAAACGCCTGTAGGTGGCCCACACCTCACGCTGCTCGGCGATGGTGGTCTGCGGGCGTGCCTCATTTGCGGTGCGGTCGAAGAGCCTGGCGCGTCGTATCGGCAAATCGGGGAACTCATAGCCGAAGCATGACAGGTTTCCGAAGCCCAGGCAAAGCCTGGCGATGTTCCACGTCTGGCGCAAACGGCTGCCCAGCCCCGTCTTGAGAAGCTCCTCGTCACGACGGCAGTAGCAGCTCAAAAACTGTCGGAAAAAAGACCTGGTCAGCGCGCTCAGCCCGTAGCGCGTCATCTCGGGCACATCCGCCTTGATGGTGGAAAGCAGGCTAGGATAGACCTCGGCCATGGTGTTGCGGTCGGAGAGGAAGATGCCGCCCAGTGCTTCCGCACGGCGCGCAAGATGCATCATCGCCCTCATGCAGTCTGCCATGCCAAAACTCTCGTCCTCCAGAAGCTCTTGAAACTTGGCGCAGAGGGCTTCAACGGCGTGCCGTTCCATCCCTTTGAGCTGCGTATGCGTGAAGCCGCTGCCGAAGTGGAGTTCGGCCACCAGCTTCTCGATGTCCGCTCGTTGCTCGGTGATGGCGGGACCGTGGTCCTCCAGAACAGCGGGGCAGTCCATGCGGACCATTACGGAAACCTCACCTGGAAAAGTGGAGACGATGTTGAAGGGATAGCCTCGGCAAGTCAGCGCCTTCTTCTCGAATCCAAAGCGGCGGTGCATCCTGCACACGCCTTTGTCATCCAGAAAAAGACATCCGCCGTCGGGACGGCGGCGGTAGTAGAGGAAGCCGTTGATTTCCTGGCAGAAATCGGTGGGCACATCGGGCTCGTCCTTCCAGTCAAGCGCCTGGATGCGCTCCTTTTCGGCTCTGGAAAGCAAAACATAAAAGCGCCGACAACAACGGCCGCACATCATGCAGCCGTAGTGTTGCTGGCGCGATATGGTGATTTTCCGCGGTTGCATCAAACAGCCCCAGAAACAGCCATGGTGAGACTACGGTGTGATCTTGTCGAAGCCAGTGAAGGGCCTGAGCACTTCGGGGACGATGACGCTGCCGTCTTCCTGCTGGTAGTTCTCCAGGATGGCGCAGACGACACGGTCCGTGACGCCCGTGGCGGAGATGGTGTGGACAAAGCCCCTGCGGTTCGCCTTCTCATCCTTGAAGCGGATGTTCAGGCGGCGGGACTGGAACTCGGTCAGATTGGTATTGCTGGTGACTTCGCGGTAGGCGCCGAAGCCAGGATACCACGCCTCGATGTCGTACTTCTTGTAACCAGGTGCGCCCATGTCGCCGACGCAGACATTCACCACGCGGTACGGAATGCCAAGCTGTTGCAGCATGTACTCCTCGTTCGCCAGGCAGACTTCGTGGTACTTCGGGGACTCCTCGGGCAGGCAGAAGACGATCTGCTCGACCTTGTGGAACTGGTGGACGCGGAAGATGCCCCTGGACTCCTTGCCATAGCTGCCCGCCTCCGTGCGGAAGCAGGGCGTATAGGCCGTGTAGCAGCGAGGCAGCGTGGCGGCGTCCAGGATTTCATCGGCGTGGTAGCCGACGAGGGTCTGCTCGGAGGTGCCGATCAGCGCCAAATCTTCGTTCGCCAAATCGTAGGTCTGATCCTTGAAGAAGGGGAGATAGCCCGTGCCGAAAAGAGTGTGTGCCTTGGCGGCGCAGGGGGACATGAAGAGCTTGAAGCCGCGCTTCACAAGCGTCTGCTGTGCCCAGAAGAACATCGCCTGGGTCAGCTGCGCGCCCGCACCCACCCAGTAATAGAAGCCAGACTGGGCGACCTTGGCGCCACGCGCCGTGTCGATGATGCCCAAAATGTCGCCGATGGCCTGGTGGTCACGCGCCTCGAAGGGGAACTGTGGCTTCTCGCCGACAAAGCGCACGGGCACGTTGTCCGCATCGCTCTCGCCAGCAGGGCACTCGTCGGAGAGGAAGTTCGGCAGCCAAGTCATCTTCTCCTCGACCTGCGCCTTGAGCTCCTCCATCTTCGCCTCTGCGTCGGCCAGCTGTCCCTTCAGGGCCTTGACCTTTTCGCGGGCCTCTGGATTCTTCTGGCACTCTTTGCTCAGGGAGTTGCGCTGCGCGCGCATCTCCTCGACGCTGTGTACCAAGTCAAGGTACTGCTTGTCCATCGCATAGAGTGCATCGATATCCACGTCGCAGCCGCGGCGCAGGGCGTTCTGCTTAACCAGTTCCAGGTTCTCACGGAGGATTTTAATGTCAATCATGTTCTGCTCTTCGGTTTGGGGTGAATTGAATCCAAAGGCAGCCTGTCAAGCCACCTTGATTGTTTTTAACATAATACATTAATATAATCTATTTTTAGAAAAAAACTACTCACAGTGCAAGAAAGGAAGCAAGAAAGCAATGATGGTGCTTCTCATATGGAACCGCCAAGAATCCTGAGACAATTGATTATTCATGTAAAAAGGTGAAGTTTGAAAAATGCGGGGTATTCTGTGGAAAACGGCTGTTTTCGGTATATATTATTGTAAATAACTGAACGATTCAACGGGGCTCTTTTTATGTTTGACAAGATAGACGATCTCACGGCGGCGCTTGCCAAAGGCGAAATGATTATCATCACCGATGACAAAGGTCGCGAGAATGAGGGAGATATTGTCGTTTCAGCAGAGCTGGCGACCCCCGAAATCGTCAATTTCATGGTCACGCACGCCCGTGGACTTGTCTGTGCGCCCATTACGCAGGCACGTGCCCTGGAACTGGGGCTTCATGAGATGACCCGCAACACAGATCCCCTCGGCACCTGCTTCACCATCAGCATCGATGCCAACGAGGGCACCACCACTGGCATTTCCGCATCCGACCGCGCTTTGACCGCCAACAAGCTGGCAGACCCCAAGATGCAGGCGGGCGACTTCCACTCCCCTGGCCACCTCTTCCCGCTTATCGCCCGCGAGGGCGGTGTGCTTGTCCGCGCGGGCCATACGGAGGCCTCCGTCGATTTGATGCGTCTGGCAGGTCTTACACCCAGCGCCCTCATCTGCGAAATCATGAACGAAGACGGCACTATGATGAGAGTGCCCCAGCTGAAGAAATACGCCCAAAAGCACGGTCTGCGGATGGGCTGCGTCGCCGACCTCATCAAGTTCCGCCGCAAGAACGAGAGTATCGTCTCCCGCGTCGAATCCGTTGATTTGCCGACACCATACGGCATGTTCAAACTTATTTGCTTCGTGGCGAAGCACGACGGACGCGAGCACCTGGCCCTCGTCTATGGGGACATCTCCAGCCACAAAGACATCCTCGTGCGCGTCCACAGCGAATGCCTCACGGGCGACGTCTTCCACTCGCTCCGCTGTGACTGCGGTCAGCAGTTGGACGCAGCCATGCGTCGCATCGTAGAAAACGGCTCTGGCGTCATCGTCTATCTGCGCCAGGAGGGGCGCGGCATCGGTCTGGCCAACAAGCTGCACGCCTACCATCTCCAGGAGAAGGGCTTGGATACCGTCGATGCCAACATCCGCATCGGCTTCGCCCCAGACCTGCGCGAGTACGGCATCGGTGCGCAGATTCTTACCTCCCTCGGCATCAAGAGCATACGGATTTTGACCAACAACCCCCAGAAGCTCGTTGGGCTCAAAGGGCATGGGCTGACCATCACGGGGCGGGAGCCCCTTGTCATCCCCCCGCAGCAGTACGACGAGAAATACCTGAAGACCAAAAAAGAACGGATGGACCATCTTCTATAAGGAGCAAACCATGACCAGTGAAGTGAAAACATACGAGGGCATTCTCAACGGAAAGGGGATGCGTTTTGCAATCGTCTGCGCACGTTTCAACAGCTTTTTCGTCAGCAAACTGCTGGACGGCGCCATCGACACGCTGCTGCGCCACGGTTGCGACGCCAAGGGTATAGAGGTCGCTTGGGTGCCTGGCTCCTTCGAGATCCCCGTTGTTGCCAAGCGTTTTGCGGAATCCAAGCGCTTTGACGCTATCATCGCGCTGGGCTGCGTCATCCAAGGTGCCACCTCCCACGCCAA
Organism: Victivallales bacterium; assembly: GCA_017458805.1. GTDB lineage: Bacteria > Verrucomicrobiota > Lentisphaeria > Oligosphaerales > Oligosphaeraceae > RGIG3456. The sequence continues at coordinate 7,734 of JAFTAC010000605.1, forward strand.
CTACGTGAACGAGGAGGTATCCAAGGGACTGGCGCAGATTTCACTTGAATCAGGCGTCCCGAACATCTATGCGGTGGTGACTGCCGAAAACATCGAGCAGGCCATTGAACGCTCTGGCTGCAAGGCGGGCAACCGCGGCGCCAGCGCCGCCGAAACCGCCATCGAGATGGCCAGCCTTTTGAAGAACATCCCGCAAGGAAAGTAATCATGGACGACAGGCAGGAACAGACGGCTTCCAAAATCGGCGCCGCGCTTTTCAGGAAGCGCCGCACCCTCTCGCGGATACTGGCCATGCAGTTTGTCTTCCAGGCAGACTTGAAGAGCGCCTGGGAGGCGGAAGCCAATGCGCTGGAGCAATTCAAGGAGTTGGCCGAGAACATTCTTGCCAATCCAGAAGATAGTGAGCCGTCTGTTGACGACCGAACTTTCTTCACCGACGCCGACTTCAAGGGTGCCTGGAAATACGCCGACACCCTCATTCAGGGCGTCATTGCCACCCATGGCGAACTTGACAAGTTGATTGGCGAAGTCACGCAGAACTGGTCCCTCCAGAGAATCTCCATGATGGACCGCGCCATCCTGCGCGTCGCCGCC
>JAFTAC010000606.1 GCA_017458805.1 Victivallales bacterium
ATCGCGACATGGATCCCTACGACCTTCCCGAGGAACTCTCCATGCTCCAGAGCCAGGACATGTCCAAAGTCGGATTCATTCAGGATATCCTGCGCGGCATCAAAAAGGTTCTGGATGCCCAGAAGGCAACTCCGAAGCCGTCTGTCACCCTCCAAGGCGGTTCCGATGTCCCGCAGTTGATGAAACGCATCCGTATCTTCCTGGAAACTGGGGACTTCGACAAGGCAAAGCAATACTGCGACCGCGTGCTTGACAAGGACCCCGAAAACCCCGAGGCGTACTTCCTGCTGTTGCTCGCCGAAAACAAGACGGCAAATGCGGACAATCTGTATATGGTTCGTACGGATTTGGAATCCCAGAAGGCTTTCCTGTTGGCGCGAAAATACGCAGACGCAAATCTTCGCGCACAGTTGCAGGAACTGGTCAAAAAGCAACACCTTGAACAATACTATCAGGATTTGCTTTCGCAGTTCCACACGGCATATCATATTACCAAACACGCTTATGCTGAGTATCCAGGCTTCATCCAAAAATTAAAGCAGTTGGCGGAAAAGTTTGATGCGATGAACGGCTATGAGGAATCGGAGGCACGAAAACGCCTTTGCGAACAGCAGATCGAATGGATGAAACAGGACGCCTTGGCGCTGTTTCAGAAAGCGCTGGAATCGTGCAGCACCATTGCTGATAATGCGAAAGACGCAGCAGAATGGAAAAAAGCTCTGGCTCGACTGGAAACGTTTGCGAATGTCGTCCCCGGAGCGGCGGAGCAGATTCGCGAGTGTTCCGAAAGGGTCAAGGGCGGTCGATATCGCAATGCGATGAGACGAAAACTCGCAAAAAGATTTGACGAGGCAGTCCAACTCTTCTCGGACCTGGAAGGTTATCAAGATGCGGCTCAGCAGGTTCTGGATTGCCGCTATGCCCAGGCTTTGGAATTGAAAAATGCCGGCAAATACAAGGAGGCGATTCAGCTGTTCGAATCTTTGAATGGATATTCCAGGTCGCAACTGGAGATTCAGATTTGCCAGCATGAAATCCGGAAAGCGGAAAATTGGGGCTGCTTTTGTTTTTATGTCTGGTTGACCGCAATCGTGGCAGTCGTGATTCTGGGAATTGTCATGTTGTACAAGAAATTTGACCGGAAAGCGAAAGATGAACTTGACCTGGCCTATCAGGCAAACAACTGGGCGAAGGTGCAAGAGACCGCTTTTTCCAAAACAAGGAGGAAAGGGGTTGTTGTCTATGCCAGAAAACTTTATCTGCAAATGCTGAACCAAGCCATCGAAAATGCCATTGCCAAAGGGGATTGGGAGACGGTGCAAATCCTGGGAGAAGATATGAGGAAGGTTTCCGAGGAAGAGAGTCAGGCAATCCTGGCGCGTGTCCCAGAATTGCTCAAGCGTTTTGCGGAGGACGCGTATGCCAAGAGCGACTGGCAGGCGATGGAACGTATTGGAAAAGAATTGGTAACACGGTCTGTCAGCGGGGGGCAGGCAATCATTTCGCGTTCCAAGGAGTTGTTCCGGAAATTGGTAGAAGAGAACGAATATATGGTCGTCAATCTGGACACGTGGAACATCCGTTTCTGCGTAGAAAGACCTGATATTACCAATGACACCTGCCGCACCACTGAACTCTGGCTACGCAAAATCCGTCCAGGCACCTTCACGATGGGAAGTCCTGTCGGCGAAATTGGAAGAAGTTCCTACGAGGACGAGACGCAGCACCAGGTCACTCTCACGCAGTTGTATTTCATTGGTATCTTTGAATGTACGCAGTCTCAATGGGATCACGTGGCAAGACAAGGTATGACGGACTACTGGGAGCGTCAGCGAAATAGTAATCCATCTAAGTTTAAAGGGGACTTGCATCCTGTGGAACAATATGGTTATAGTAAGATACGGGGCAGTGGAACAAAGGTAGACTGGCCAGAGAATGGATACTATGTGGAACCAGACTCCTTCATGGGGAAACTCCGGGCAAGAACGGGTTTGCTGTTCGACTTGCCGACCGAAGCAGAATGGGAATATGCCTGCCGCGCCGGAACGACAACC
>JAFTAC010000607.1 GCA_017458805.1 Victivallales bacterium
AGGTCGCGCGTCTGGTATTCGCCGTTCTTGAGCGGAAGCACCTCGGAGATGGCCATCGTCTTGCGGGAGCCGTCCGACAGGCGCGCCGTGTGGACAACAACATCAATGGCGGAGGCAACCTGCGAACGCAGAGCCATCAGAGGTATTTCGACGCCGCTCAAGAGCGCACAGGTTTCCATACGGAACAAGCAGTCCAGAGGCGTGTTCGCGTGGATGGTGGACATGGAGCCCGCGTGACCCGTGTTCAGTGCCTGGAGCAGGTCCAGTGCCTCGCCGCCGCGGATTTCACCAATGACTAGGCGGTCGGGGCGCAGACGCAGCGACGACACAATCAAATCGCGGATGGTCACTTCGCCGTTGCCGTTCTTGTCGGGCTTGCGCGTCTCAAAGCAGACCACGTGCTCCTGCTGGAGCTGCAACTCACTTGCGTCCTCGATGACCAGCACGCGCTCGTTGGCGGGAATGAGGCTACTCAGCGCGTTCAGCACCGAGGTCTTACCAGAGGAGGTACCGCCCGAGACAATCACGTTCTTGTGCAACAGAACCGCTGCGCGCATGAGCTTCTGGGCATCAGGCGACAAGCTGCCGTAGGACAGCATCTTGTCAATCGTCAGCGTATCCTTCTTGAACTTGCGGATGGCAATGACTGTTCCGCAGCGGCTCAAGGGCGGGATGACAGCGTGGACACGGCTGCCGTCGGGCAGGCGCGCGTCCAGTCGCGGGTTGTCGTCGTTCAGCATACGCTGCACGGACTTGGCGATGTTGGAGGCCGCCGCGCGCAATGAAGGTTCGCTCACGAACTTCGCATCGGTCTTCTCCAGCTTGCCCTTGCGCTCGATGTAAATCTGGCTGGGGCCGTTGATGAGGATTTCGGAAACATCGTCGTCCTCCAGGAATTGGCGCACGGGGGCCAGGAAAAGAATCAGAAATGAGTTAGTTTGCTCCATAGTCCTTTCTCTCTTCAGCGACCTTCAGCAGCAGGTCGCTTTCTTCACGGTCATATTTGTCAACTTCTTCTGCCAAAGGTAGCTCATTGGCGGCGCGAATGCAGATGGCGGTCAGGTTGTCAGGTGCGCCAGCGGCAAGCACCCTCGTCTTGAGCTCATCGACTATCGTCTGGGGCTCCTTCTTCTCCTTCATCACCTGCTCGATTTCCTCGTCAGGCAGCACCAGAATGCCGTCCGAGCAGATGAGGAAAAGGTCGTTGGGGCACATCGCAATCTTCTGCCATTCGGGAACCAGGAGACCGCTGCCGCCAATCACGCGTGTCAGGGCCTTCGCCATCTTGTCGGGAAGCACCTCCTTGATGCCCTTGCTCTTCATCTCGTTGCCAACGCTGTGGTCGCGGGTGATGCAGAACATCTCGCCATCGCGGAAACAGTACAAGCGGCTGTCGCCCACATGGCAGACAAATGGCTCGTCCGCTTTCCAGGGGTTCAACACCAGCATCACCACCGTGGAGCCCATGGACTTGAAGCCATGGGAGTCACGATACTTGACAACCGTCCCGTTCGCCTTGTGGAGGCTCTGCTGGATAGCATACTTGCGGCAGCCAGGCGAATCCAGCGCCGTGCTTTCAACCGCCTTTTTCAAGCACTCCACGACCGTCGCAGAAGCGACTTCGCCCGCATCACCGCCCCCCATGCCGTCGGCCACGGCAAAGCAGCCAGCTTCGGGAGCGCACAGGAAGGAATCTTCGTTGTTGCCGCGCACCCGCCCCATGTCCGACATGGCCGCATATTCCAAATATGAATAAGCATTAGTTTCTGTCATTCTTTACCTCTCCAATGGAGTAACCAGTCTGGTTGACATCCATGCGCCAAAGCATCACGATAAACTGTCTCCCATCCTTCTCCCAAAGCATGAGGCAGCGCTCGTTGTGCTTCCCCATCTCTATTTCGTGCTTGAGCTGAAACTGTTTCAGCTCGAAGCGCGTCTTCATGCGCACTCTCGCAGCTGCGAGGGAAATGTCCATCTTCCCCTGCTCCTCCCAGCCGCCTTTCAGATTCGGCTGGGGATTCGGCTGTGGATTCGCAAGAGGCATGACCTCCTGGGCCGCCAGCGGCAGCAGAAGCATGAAAAGCCCCAGAACTATGGTTACCACCCTACTCCGCATATTTCGTCAACTGCTGCTTATAAGTGGAATCGTTGCTCTCAACCTCGGTCGTTCCCTGCACATCCTGTGCGAAGAGCCAGGAGTCCTTCAGGACATTGCTCATTATTTGCTCGCCAATCAGCTTGTGGGATTCCGCAGTGCGGTCATATCCTTTCTTGCTGTTTTTGGCTGTCCAGTGGCGCTGAATGACGTGGAAGCGGCACTCGCGCTCCGAAGGGAACTCGCCCGACTGCGGGTCAGAGTAGAAGCGGAAGCTCTTGGGAGGCCACGGGTCGTTCTCGCCGCCAAAGACTACGCGCTGGACGGAAAGCAGGGAATAAACCGATGCAGGCAGTTTGTACTCCACATCGACGCGCCCCGCATAGACCGCATTCCAGTTGTTCCCAAGGCTCTTCCCTTCGCTGCTTTCATACTGGTTGGCTATCATCAGGGGCGTGCGGACGGAGCCAGGCATGAAGTCCCCCCAGCTACTCTTGACCTTCGTGGAAATCGCCTCGTCGTTGCCACGCATAAGGCGGTGCGTGCCAGCGATCGTGACGAAGTTGTCCAGCATGAGAATCTTGTTCTTCACGCGAACCATATCGTGGCTCATCAGCAATCCCCCCAAAAGCAGCATGTAGAGGGGGGCCACAATCAGGAACTCCGTCAGCACGGAGCCACCGTCCCACCTGTTCTGTGCCGCCA
>JAFTAC010000608.1 GCA_017458805.1 Victivallales bacterium
GACGTTCACGATAAAAATGCCATCCACAGCGGAATGGTCAGGATGCCTGAGAGGGTTGTCAGGAGGACGGATGCGGCGGCGGTCTCCGTGTCGGCTGAGAAGAAGTCGCTGAGGGCGACACTTGCCACGGAGGAGGGCATGACGGCGATGATGGCGAGGATGTTCCGTGCCTCTGTGTTGAATGGGAGCAGACGAAGAGCCGCCAGGCAAATTGCGGGCACGACGAGCAGGCGCATGGGAACCAGAAAGAGCTGAAGGCCCCGCAACAGCGACTTGCAGTTGAGTTCCATCATGCGGCTGCCTGCGACAATCATCGCGATGGCGACGGTGCCTGCGCCGAATAGCTGTGCGGTGCCCATGATGACAGAACCGATTTCCGAGAGGATGCTGCCTGGCGCAGGCGTCCAGGGTAGGTAGGCGCGGAGTGCCAGCACCACGATGGAGAGGGCGACCGCGAGCATCGGCATGTTCAGGAGGTTTTTCAGCTGCTTGAGGCTAAAGCCGCCAGAGATGGCGATGACGCCGAAGGTCCAGACGGCGATTTCAGAGCCGATGGTGGAGAGGGAGAGCAGCCCGACACCTGCGTCCCCGTAGGCCTGCATGATGAGGGGCAGTGGCAGGAACACGTAGTTGTTGACGGTGCATTGGAAGTGGAACATGCGCCGCTCGCCTGGTGTGTTTTTCTTCAGGAAGAGCAGGGCGACGGAGCCAGCCACGAAGCCGAGCCCCATGATGAGAAAGGTGCCTGCGGGGAGCGTCCAGCGGCTGACGATGCCCTTTAGGGTGAAATTGCCGACCAGGGAGGCGAAGACCGCTGCGGGGTAGATGAAATTGGTGGAGAGGAAGGAGAGGCAGCGGGTGGAATCAGAGTTCAACACGCCGCGCTTGCGGGCCAGGGCACCTGCGCAGATCATGAGGCAGAGTGCCAGGACACGGATGAGGATGAGAAGGAAGGAGTGCATTGTTTTTTTCCCCTATTGCGCAGGGTGGAACCTGCGCATCTCCATGATGCTCACGACCGACGGGGGGCTGACGCCCCCCGAACCCCCCGCCCCGATAGCCTAGAACCCGAAGAGGGCCTTGGGTCTGTTATAGGCGAGGTTGATGGCGAGCTGTTCAGCCACGGAGTAGGGGATTTGGCCGCGGTCAACCATGGCGCCGATGGTACGGGACATGGTGCGGCGGAACATCTCGTGGCGCGAGCTGTAGCTCATGATCTTGCGGGAGTCGGAGACCATGCCAGACATGTTGGAGAGGACATCGACGGAGCCGACGTACTCCAGCTGGCGCTGCATCCCGATGAAGGAGTCGTTGAGCCACCAGGCGAGACCCAGGCAGGTGGTGGCGCCGAAGGCGCGGGTAAGCTGCGCGAGGGTCGCGTTGTGGTTCGGGTGCATATTGTAGAGGACGATCTTGAGCCTGCTGTCGAAGCGGTTGAGCAGGGGGAGCAGGGGTTCGATGTAGGAGGTCTCGTGGTCGCCGATATCGCCGCCCGTGTCTGGGCCGAGGGTCTTGTAGAGGACGTCGCGCACGTCGCGGATGGCGCCGATGTGCATCTGGAAGACCCAGTTCTTCTGGGCGTCCAGCTCGGCCACTTCATTGAGGAAGTAGGACATGTAGGCGATGGTGTCCTCCTTGGAAAGGGGCTTGCCAGCGAGGGCGCGCTTGAAGATTTCGTCGGCCTTGGCGGCGGGGACTTGGTAGGACCACGGGATGTTCAAGCCATGGTCGCTGGCCTTGCAGCCGACGGTGGCGAAGAAGTCGTGCGCCTTCTTGAGGGCGGCCATCATGTCGGCGATGCAGGTGATCTTCATGTCCCAGCGCTTGCCGAGGGCGGCGACGTAGGCGGGCCAGTCTGGCTTGAAGATGTTCATCGCCTTGTCGGGGCGGAAGGTGGGGCGGACGCGTCCCGCGAGCCTGGAGGAGGCGAGGGCCTGGTGGTACTCAAGCGTGTCCAGGGGGTCGTCGGTGGAGCACATGGCTTCCACGTTCATCGCGAGGATGAGGCTCTGCTGGGACATGGCGGGTGTGGCGAGCATCGCCTTGGTCTTGTCCCAGATGGCCTGCGCATTGTCGGCGTTAATGAGCTCCTCGATGCCGAAGCGGCGCTTCAGGTCGAGGTGGATCCACTCGTAGGTGGGGTTGCCCGCGATTTCGGGGAAGGCCTTTGCGACGGCCATCCACTTTTCGTAGTTGCTGGTGAGCTTGCCCGTCAGGAGTTCCTCGGGAACGCCGCATTTGCGGAAGCACTCCCAGACATAGTGGTCTGTGGCGGCCTCTGCTTCCCAGATGTCGGTGAAGTTGCGGTCCTGGCTGAGTGCCTTGACGTCGCAGTGGTTGTGGGCGTCGATGATGGGCAGGTCCTTGATGGCTGCGTAGAGGTCCTCGGAGGAGGCACCATCCAGCAGGTAGTGCGCGTCTAGAAATGCCATGGTGTCCTCCTCTCGTTATTTTTTCTTGCTGGCCTTCTTGGCAGGGGCTTTTGGAAGGTCGATCTTCACTTTGGGCGGAACGTTCTGGACCTTGGTGATCTTGCCAGTCTGGGCGCATTCCATGCAGGCGACGACGGCGGCGAGTGCCTTGTAGCCCTTGAGACCGTCGAACGGGGGCTCCATGTCATTGAGGATGCACTCGACGAAGAGGTCCGGGATGCCGCTGGAGACTTGGACGGTGTTGGTGGCGACGGCTCCGACCTTGTAGAGGGATTCCGTGCCGTCCGCGCCGAAGACCTCGACCTGGTAGTCGGGGTTGGCTCCGAGGACCATGCGGCCCTTGGTGCCGATGATGGTGGTGGAGTTGTCTTCGCCGCCGTAGAAGGTCCAGCTGGCGGTGAGCTGTCCAATGACGCCGTTGGTCATCTTGAGGATGCAGACGGCATTGTCATCGACGGTGATGGGCTTGCCCTTCTCGTTCTTCTTGTCCATGGTGGCGACGAATGCCGCGACCTCGTCGATGTCTGTGCCCAGCAGGAACGGGATGAGATAGGCCTTGTGGACGCCGAGGTCGCCCATGGAGCCGACGTATGCCTTTTCCTTCTTGAAGAACCAGGTGTGGTTGCCCTTGTCCTGCGACCAGGTTTCGGGACCACCGTGGCAGAAGGAGGTGCGGAAGGTTAGGACGTCGCCAATGATGCCTTCCTTGATGAGCTTCTTGGCCTTCAGGTGGGGGGCCATGAGGCACTGGTTGTGGCCGATCATCAGCTTCTTGCCCATCGCCTTGGCGGTCTCGATCATCTTGGCGGCGTCTTCAAGCGTGGTGGCCATGGGCTTTTCACAGAGGACATGCTTGCCGGCCTTGAGGGCCTTGATGGTGAGGCGCGCATGCTCGCTGTTCGGGGTGGCAACCACGCTGGCATCCAGGGTCTTGTCATTGATGACCTCGTCCTCGGAGGAGGC
>JAFTAC010000609.1 GCA_017458805.1 Victivallales bacterium
AATTGCTAATTGCTAATTTGGTTGGAAAAATAACCGCCACGGGGGAAAATCCCCCAGTGGCAGTTGTATTATCTTTTTTGCACTTTATATTATATGTGCATAGTTGTCAAATAAAAAACAATAACATAATTAGGTGCGAGAAAAGTGATGAACAAACTGAAATATCTCATTGTCTTTCTGGCGGTTGCATTGATTGCGGCGGAAGTCGAGTATGAGGATGACGACTGGAATCCATCGGCGTTGCGTCCAGGCGACGTGCTTTCTGTGAACGTTTTCCGCGTGCCTGACTTCAGCAAGACGGTGCGCATCGAGGAGGATGGCACCTTCATCTTCCCGTTCTGCGGGGCCGTGCCAGCTGTCGGCAAGACGCCGCGCGAGATTGCTCGCGAACTGGAGAAGCTGCTGGTGAAGAACCAGATGGTCACGGACCCGATGGTTGACGTTATTGTCAGCAACTGGTCGCCGAGAACGGTTTACATCATTGGCGAGGTGAAGAGCAGTTCCAGCCTTGAACTGCCGACCTTCGGGCGTATGACTGCCTTGCAGGCCATCAGCGCCGCTGGCGGCTTCACGGAAAGCGCGGACCTGAACAACGTCGCCGTGCTGCGCCGTCGCGCCGCCAATGAGAACGAGATGAAGAACGGCAAGAAAACGGTGTTGGAGCGCATCCGCATTGATGTGAGCGCAATGACCTCCACGAGCGTGGGCGGCGATGACTTCCGTCTGCGTCCCGAGGACACGCTGGTGATCCCGAAGGCACCGCCAGTCTTCCTGTCAGGCGAGGTTGGGAGCCCAGGGCTCTACTATGTTGATACGCAGAAGCTTCCGCTTTGCTCGGAGCTTCTGGTGCGCGGTGGCGGTATGAAAGGCGGCGCCGATGCCTCCAACATCCGCATCATCCGCGTCGATGCAGCGGGAAACCGCATCATCAAGCAGGCCTCCCTGCGATTCCTGAGCCCAGGCATCTATGAGAACGACATGCGGATTGAGCCTGGCGACTATGTGATGGTCTGTCATGCTGACCAGATTTATGTGCTGGGGAGCGTTGGGAAGCCAGGGCCGCTGACGCTTGGACCTTATCGTGACGTGACAGCCAGTCAGGCGATTGCGCTCTGCGGCGGCTTCTCCGCTGTTGCAAAGCAGAGTGACGTCTCTCTTATCCGCGGGCGTGAAATCATCAGCGTGAATCTGAAGAAGCTATATGATAATGTTGCAAACATGGACAAGGATGTGAAGCTTCAGTACGGTGACATCCTGTTTGTCCATGAATCCATCTGGTAGGAATTGGTGAACGGAATGGGGGCGGCATTCGCGAATGCCGCCTTAAGTCCATATTTAGGGATATACAATCGGAGCAAGATAACATGACAGAGCTAAACGCAAGCGAATTGTCTCAGCAACAGCAGATTGTTGGCGACAACGAAGAGAACATGCTTCAGGTGGCCCTGAACTACTACAGCACATACGTGCGTCCCTACTGGTGGCTGTATCCTGTCGGGATAATCCTGGCCGTGATTGGCGGTATGATTTACCTGCGGACGGCCATTCCGCTCTATCGCTCCACGGCGCGTGTCCACGCCAGCAGTTCGGGCTTGAGGCTGCTGGACGTGCGCGGGGTTTCCGATCCCCTTTATGGCGGCAACAACTCCAGGACGTTCATACGGACGCAGTTGATGATCATTACCTCCAAGGAGAATGTAAACGCGGCCTACAAGTTGCTGGAAGAACAGTCGGTGCAAGTGGCGAAGTGCGGTTATCCCACGGCCACACGTGTCGAAGATACTGACTTCATTGACGTGTCGGTTTCCTCCGAGGACCCCGACTCCGCTGCAAAAGTCGCGAATGCGCTTGTCGAGGTCTATATGAAGGGGACTGTGGAGACCAAGATTTCACTGCAAAGCACAGGTCAGACAATGCTGCGCGAGCAGCTTGAGGAGATCCAGAAGAAGCGCGATGATGCGATGAACGACCTCCTTGAGTTTAAGAAGCAGCACAACATCTTCGACCTTGAGTACACCTATCGAAGCACGACGGGCCAGATCAGCACCCTGAACAACAAGATTTTCGAGATGGGGCTGGAAATCGAGGAGATTGACATGACCTTGCAGGATGTGGCTGAGAACCGCGAAGAGGCGGCATTCATGCTCCCCTACCTGATTCCTGAAAAGCGTGTCGAGTACATGAGCTCCCTTCAGACCGCTCTGCTCACCCACGAGATGAAATTGCCCGAACTCCTGCAGAACTATAATAAGGAGCACTACATTATCAAAACCCACAACCTGGTCACGGAACTTATCAAGAAGGCCTCTGAAAGAGAGGTTGAAATCAGCTTGGAAGGCTTGAAGCTGCGCCGCGCCCGCATTGCGAAGCGCATTGAGCACATGAAGAAGCAGGTTGCCGAAATCGCCGACAAGCTGGCGGAACTGGACAAGCTGGCTGGCGAGTTCAAGCAGCGCGAGGCTGTCTGCGAAACGATGGACAAGACCATCCAGCTCATCGCCAACCGCATGAATGAAATGCGCATCGTGGAGGCCTCAACGCGCCAGGACGACTATTCTATCCGCAAGATTTCGGATGCCGTTAGGGCAAAGGAGCCTTTCTTTCCAGACAAGAAGCGCGTGATGATGATGGCGCTTGCCATTGGTCTTGCCGCTTCCGCAGGTCTCTCCTTCCTGCTGGTCTCCATCAACAACAAGGTCACGGACATAAGTATCGTCAACAAGGCGTTTGGCAACAAGCTCACCGTGTTCGGCGAGGTGCCCAAGTTCGACAAGGAGGAGAAGGAGCTCATGCGCAGCGACGGCGAGGAGAGCATCGACGAGGTGTTCCGAAATATCCGAACAAGCCTGAATCTCTCCATGCAGACGAAGGATGCAAAGTTCCTGGCAGTCTCCAGCAGCTTCCCATCCGAGGGCAAGACCTTCATTGTCACGCAGCTGGCGCGCTGCTTTGCGCGGGACAACAAGCGTGTTCTGCTTCTCGATTTGGACTTGCGCAAGCCACGTATGCATAAAATCCTCGAAGGCTTCCTGCCTGCTGACGCCACAAAGCGCGGCCTGAGCAATGTTCTGGTCGGGGATTGCCAGCTGGACGATGTGATCTATCACATAGACGAACTGAACCTGGATGTGGCTCTGGCGGGACCACCGCCGCCCAACCCCAACGAACTTCTGGGAAGCGTTGCCTTCACGAGGCTGCTGGATGATGCGAAGAGCAAATATGACCTGACCTTGATTGACACGCCGCCCATCATGCCTGTCTCCGACACGCTGCTTATCGCGGCTCACGCCTACAGGATTCCGCTTCTGCTCGTTGCCATGCTTGAAGAACTGCGCAAGCCTGTCCTCAGGCACTTGCGTGAACGTCTGGAGCGCGTCAACATCCGCATCACGGGTCTCATCGCCAACAACGCCAACTCGCAGGGCGGTGGCTACTCCAAGTATGGCAATGGCTACGGCTACGGATATGGCTACGGTTATGGCTATGGCTATGGCTACGGCTATGGTCGGAAACACCGCAAGGATGCCAGCAAGCAGGATGGCAATTCTGCAAAGGCCTAACCTTCCAACTCGTGCATAACTGACTATGGCAGACGAGGAAAGACATAGTGAGGGGAGTGGTCACCACCACCATCGGCATCACCACCGCCATCATTACGGGGCCAGGATACAAGCTCTGCTGAGCCCCTGGTTCCACGGCATGACGGTGGTGCCCTTGATGCTTGTCCTTTGTGCTGTCGGCGGGATGCCCATTCTCTATGACGGCGGCACTGCCTACTGGCTTCCTGCGGAATTGGCCTTCCTCGCAGTGGGCTTCGCTGTCTGGATGCTGGCGGGCTGGTGGTGTGGACGCGAGGCGAACCGTCCCCACTTCCATCCTCTTTTCTGGCTGTTTGGTCTGCTTGTCCTTTTTGGCCTTTTCTTTCAACGCATCCCGAGTGATGGCCTTGTGAAGCTCCTCAGCCCTACAGCTTCGGAGGTATGGCGGAGTTTCAACGCTCTGGGACTTGGCCAGGTGAAAGCCACGCTGTCTGTTTCTCCAGACGCAACATACGGACGGGTGAGGCTTCTTTTCATTGCATGTCTCCTCTTTTTCATGGTCTCCTCCATCTGCCGCACCAAATTGACGCTAAAGCTTGTGGTGTTGGCGGTTATCCTGGCGGCCTTGGGCAATGCTGTCGTCTCGTTCGTCGATTTCTTCTCCAGCGGCAAGAGCGGTGCGGACAGCTGGGGCGTCTTCACGGGCACATTCATCAACAGAAACCACTTTGGCTTCATGATGATGATGGGCATACTCTCTGCCATGGGGCTGATGGCTGGTGTGGCGGCAGATGACGACCGCAAGAGGCGCGCCTTTGGCGAGGCCCTTGGTTCGAGCATCCTTATTCCAGTTGCGACAGTTGGTTTCATCCTTGTCGCTGCGTTGATTCTCAGCCTCTCCCGCGGTGCCTTTCTGGGCACGGTCGTGGGAATGCTCTTTTTCGGTGGCATCTGGCTTGTTCAGACCCGCAATGACCGCGGACACAACAAGCAGATGATCATGGTGCTCTTCGCCATGACGCTTCTGACCTTGGTTCTTTCCATGCCCTACGCCTTGACCGCCCTGTCGGAAAGGTATGAGAAGCTGCTGGAGGGCGACCTGAACATGAACGACCGCTGGCTTGTCTGGAAAGGAAGCTGCCGCGTCATACGGGACTATTGGCTGACAGGGTGCGGGCTGGGCTCGTTCAGCGATGTCATTGAGTCGTATGACTGCCGCATCTACTCTGGGCTGCTGGTCGGGCACGCCCACAATGACTACCTGGAGTTCATGGCCGAGGTTGGCGTGCCCATTGCACTGCTCGTCTTTGGAGCGTTGGCGTGGTTCTGGGTCTTCTCGCTGCGCAGATGCCTTCATGCCCACAACGGCGTCTATCGCTGGCTTGGTCTCGGTGCCTTGTCCGCCATGCTTGGCTGCGCCATCCACGAGGCCGCAGACTACAATCTGCAGGCCTATTCCAATACAATGCTCTATGCGGTATTGCTGGCCGTCATAGCCGTCTGCGCTTCTCATCATAGGCGTCCTGAAAGCTGGTCGTTCCTTACCAGCGCCGAACGCGAGCAGAGCCGTGAGGACCGCTGGAAACGGCGGCTTGTCTTGCTTCCCCTCTCTCTTGCGCTGCTGGCGTTCTGCATTCCCTGGTGCAGCAAGAGGATTTTCGCAGGCTTGGATGCAAATAACCTTTTCGAGGAATATACCTCTGGAAACAGCAATAAAGCGGGCAAGTTCGAGTATGCACGGCGTATCAAATATGTTCGCAACAGCTTGGGACTTTTGAAAGGGGAGACCCAACGCATCGCCCGCTATAGCGCTGTCACGTATGCAGATGCTGCTCGCATGGACTCCATCAAAGAGAGTACAAGGAAGAAATATATCCAACGGGCCTGCGCCGACATATCGACGGCCCTGCGTCTGGCGCCTCTTGACGGGACATCGGCTTTGATTGCGGCGCGTGTCTTCAAATTGGCGAATATGATGAAATACCGTGAGGATTCGCGTGAGATGGTGCTGGGGCTCTATGCCTGGGCGCATCGTTGCCATCCATACCTCCCCCGTACTGTCCGTGAGGCGGCACTGGCCGCCTACGACGCCTATCTGGAGGAGACGGACGAGCAGAAGGCGGAGCTTTTCCGCGACAACGCCCTGAAGGGGATGACCACCATTCTGGCGCATTCCACGGAGAACCAGAGACCCATTTACGACGCCCTTTCAACAATGCTGGGCAGCGTGAATTCACTGGCGGACTATGCGCCCGACACCATGCAATCGCGGGTGCCGCTTCTTGACTATCTTATTTCATCCAGGCACTACAAGGATGCGTTGTCGTTGTGTGATTCCCTGCTTGCAAAGGCGCGTCTTCCCTACAAGGAATATGCTAAGTTGGAGGATATTCCCCTGACGCCTGCGGAAATGATGGAATGCACTCTTGACCTGCTTGACAAGCGCTGTGCCATCTGCGAATTACTGGGGCTTGATGACGAACGCACGGGAGCCTGGGATGCGATGGAGAGTCAGCTTTTCATCTGTGATACAGCATATATCACCTCGCGTGACGACATGGAGGAACCTGGGAAGCGCAAGTCTTCCGAGAAGTCGGACAAGAAGGAGCGCGCCATCCATGTGATGACACCCGAGGGCATTGTCTGGCAGGCCCAGAAGGCATTGGATGCGCATGATGTGGATGAGACCATCAACAAGGTCATGCAGCTTTCCTACTTTGTTGACAGGAAAGTTGACAAGGCCGTGCTTAACAAGGGATTGGAGTTGATAGCGGGCTGGCGTTCCTCTGTTCGTCCCAAGTCGTTCTACCGTGCGCGCTTCCTGCAGGCCGCGCTTCGCATCATGCTGGTGGAGCAGGGCGAGAAGCTGGATTATATGGAGTTCGTGATTGACCTGGAGAAGCTTGAGGAAGAGCAGAACGCGGCGGCGGAGAACGTTTGGATTCAAATGCACCTCGTCCCCTATTATCTCGGGCGTTCGCAGGAGCTGGAGGGCGAGCCTGAGCTGGCGATAGAGGCCTATCGCAGGTGCCTCAATGTCTGCCCTAACAATCTATGGGCGATGCGGTGCCTGGAAAGGCTGTCGGCGGGGCGGAAGACTTCCCTTCTGACGGCCAACGAAATGGCTTTGATGAAGATGGTCAATGCGCGTCCCCGTCCCATCGCCTATATGGCGCAGGCCGTCCAGTGGCTTGGTGTGAGCGTTACGCCAGCTGTCGTGTCGAAAATGTACGAGAACCCCACGGTGGAGTATCTCTTCCTGTGCATAGGCGACGTCACCCAGCGGCACTCCTGGAAGATGCAGTTCACGGATGTCAAAGGCAACTCCTTTGGGGACAAGGTCTCTTTCAAGGAAGCAGCCGAGCTTACATGGAAGGTGGGGCAGCTCATCAGCGTTCGCCAGCAAATCAAGCCTTTCGTCGCGGTGATGAACAACAAGAGCAGCGTGATGGGCAACGGCCTCGTCCGTGTCGGAGCCGTCGATAACACGATTCCGCTTCAGAGCGTAAAGGCTTTCACCATTGACCTCCAATGATTGATTTCCATTGCCATATATTGCCTGCCATAGACGACGGCTCACAATCCATGGAACAGTCTCTTGAATTGGCCAGGCAGAGCGTGGAGGAGGGGACAACGCACATCGTCACGACTCCCCACGGCGGGCGAGACGACCTTCTCAAGCAGCTTGCCAAACGCGAGGAGGCTCTGGCGGCCCTGCGGGCTAAACTGGCCGAGGAGAAGATACCCCTCCAGCTGATTTCTGGCATGGAGCTTCGCGCTGACGGCGAATTCTGGAAAGCTGTCCAGGAGGCCCCCGAGTGCCGATGCGGGGTTGACAAGGGCGAGGAGCGTCCTCTTCTCCTTGAAATTCCCCTCAATATGGACATCTCGCTGGCAGCCGACGTCTATTTCAAGGCCCAGCTGAAGGGCGTGAAGATTGTGCTGGCCCATCCCGAACGGTATGAGGGGTTCGTGCGCAACGCCGATATGCTGCTGTCATTGCTGGACAGGGGGATTGTGCTTCAGTTCAACGCCTCCAGCCTGCAACGTGGCTTCCTCTTCTTCAATTCCGTCCCAAAGACCATTTTGAAGCTGATAGCACACGCGCCAGACCAGATTGTGCTCGGTTCGGATGCACACCACCCCGAATACCGCCCCGCAGGCTTTACCTCCGCCCAGGAGTATGTCATCAAACGCTTGGGTGAGGAGGTTTGGAGGCAGATGACCGAGACCACGCCGCGAAAACTGCTGGGGCTGGAGTAATAAAATCGTGCGCTTCTATGCGCCACCCTTGTTCTGTACCCGACGCTTCAGCGTTGAGGGGGAAGCAAATTAAGGAGGTAATTTCAAAACTATCATCGAAATGCGCGTCGATATGAACACATTGTCGTTGGCAACGCCTCTCGCCGCACGTTTGTGCGGCTTCGAGCCGTTGCCTTAGCCACTGCGCCCATCTCTTAGCGCATTTCGCGCAAGTTTTGAAATTACCTCTAAGGAGAAAATATGCTGAATCAACTGCAAGGTTACCTGGAGGAGATGCGCGCAGGTCTGCGCAAGGTCTCCACGACTATCTGGAACAACCCTGAAATCGGCTACCATGAGAAGATAGCCTGCGCCACCGCATGCGATTTCCTGCGCGGGCAGGGGTATGTGGTGGAGACGCCCTATTGCGGGCTGGACACGGCGTTCCGTGCGCAGTTCACCAATGGCGAGGGGCCTGTCTTTGCGTTTTGCTCCGAGTTTGACGCGCTGGCTGGGCTGGGGCACGGCTGCGGCCACAACCTCATCTGCGCAGGGGGCATCGCCGCCTTCTGCGCCACTGCCAAATACATGAAGGCGAACAACATCCCTGGGGCAGTCGTGCTTCTGGGCACGCCTGCCGAGGAGAGCTATGGCGGCAAGGTGAAGATGGAGGAGGCGGGCTGCCTGGAAGGGCTTGACGCCGTCATCATGTCCCATCCTGGCCGTTGCAACACCGACGACAACGGCTACAGCGCCGTCATCGGCTACGAGGTGACCTTCCATGGCAAGGCGGCCCATGCAGGGGGTTCGCCTGAAAAGGGCATCAACGCGCTTGACGCCGTGATGCTGCTTTTCGCGGGCATCAACGCCTATCGCCAGCAGCTGCCCGACACAGCCCGTATCCACGGCATCGTGACGAATGGCGGCGCGGCCCCGAACATCATCCCCGACACGGCCACATGTCGCTTCTATCTGCGTTCCACCGTCGAAGAGCTGCTGGAGCCGCTGAAGGAACGGTTCATGGATATGGTGAAGGGGGCTGAGCTGATGACGCGCGCCACCGCCGAAACCTCTGTCTTCCACCTGCTGTATCACGCCAGCAAGCCCAATGGCCCGATGAACAGGGCCTATAGGCGTTTTATGGAGGAACAGGGGCTGGAGGTCTTTTCCTACACAAAGCCTGGACGCGGTTCCACGGACTTCGGCAACTTCTCCCAGAAAGTCCCTGGCTGCCATTTCCACTTCTCCATCTCCACGGCGAAGGAGCTGCCTGGCCACTCCATCGAGATGAAGGAGGCCGCCAACACCGACTATGGCTTCGACATGATGCTCAAATCCTCCGCTGCCATGTCGGAAATCGCTCTGCTCTTCCTCACTGATGAGGAGTTCCGCCGCGAGGTGCAGGAGGACTTCAAAAATTAGAAATTAGCAATTAGCAATTAGAAATTGCTTACTTCTAATTGCTAATTG
>JAFTAC010000610.1 GCA_017458805.1 Victivallales bacterium
AAGGAGCTCTCCGCCAATACAATAAGCGTCTCTGGTCATAATGTCTTCTTGACTGGCATCGACGAGTACACCTTCGCGGAGGTTGACAGCGAGGTGGAGAGGGTGCTTGCGGGCAAGCCCGAGGCCTATCTCCTGATGGGAATGGAACTCTACCCGCCCGCTGAATGGGCGAAGAAGTACCCTGATGACCTGTGTACGAACTACGAGGGAAAACGAGCCTACTACTACCGCACGATGTATTCCAACAGCTCCAAGCGTGCACGGGAGGATATGCAGAAGACCATCCGTGCCTTCATCGACCACTGTGAAAACAGTCCCTACCGCGACCGCGTCATCGGCTACCGCCTGCACGGCGGCACCACCATCGAGTGGCTGGGCTGGGGGCACTTCCACAAGAACGAGCGCTATGACTACTCGCCTGTGGCAAAAGAATCCTTCAAGTATTTTACAGCGAAATACTACCCCTATCTGAAGGGTGAACTCCCCACGCCTGAACAGACGCTTGCCTTCGACGGCAACTTGCTGCTGGACAGCAGGAAGGATGCCCTGCGCATCGCCCACAACGACTTCATCTCCTTCGAGGAGGCGGACCTGCTGGCCGCCCTCGCGCAGACGGCGAAGGAGGCCGTTCAGGGGCGCAAGCTCGTCGGTGCCTACTATGGCTACACCTGCTTCCTGCCCATCCTTTCCCAAATACAGGAGACCGCCCACCTCTGCCTGAAGAAGCTGATGGAAACGAAAACGCTGGATTTCCTCATGTCCCCGCACGACTACAACAGCCGCTGGATTGGCGAGACAAGCGCGGACATGAAGCCCATCACCACGATGGAGCAGAACGGCATCGTGCCGATTCTGGAGAACGACTCGCGAACCAATGGCTACGCGAAGAAGTTCAACCCGAAGGAGCGCTTCCCTGGCGACTACGGGCAGGCCATCAATCCATGGCAGCTGCTTCAGGTGTGCAAGCGTGACATCGGCATAGCCGTGGTCCGCCGCCAGCCCTTTATGGTCACCCCCTTCCTATGGAACAGGAAATTCGAGGCAAACGAAATCACGGCCCCGAGCCGGTCCGCCGCCGTGGCAGGGCAGTGGACGGTGGAGCATGACGTGAAGCGCCGCGCGGAAATCGCCGTCGTCGTCAGCGAAAACAGCTTCAAGTACATGCCCTACATTCGCAAGGCTGCCTTCTACAAGACGCGCTCCTTCAAGTTCAACGTCTTCACGGGCCAGGTGCTGAAGCGCTCCATCTCCGGCATGATGTTCACGGGGGCCCTTGTGACACGCCTGTGTGAGGACACCTCCTACCTGGGCGCACCCGCCGACTTCATCCTCGCAGAGGACCTCAAGGACCATGTCGGCAACTACAAGATGTGGATTTTCGCCAACTGCTTCGCGGTCGATGATGCCTTTGTCCAGGCCGTCCGCAAAATACAGGCTACGGATGCCACGCTGCTCTGGCTCTATGCCCCCGGCTATTTCCAGAACGGGACGGACGGCGTCGAGAACATGAAGGCCTTGACGGGCTTCGAGTTCCGCCGAGTGGAGGGCAATCGCGTGCCCACGATGGAATGGGACGTGAAAGTGGTTGGCGAGCCTGGCGATTCGATGTGCCCGTCATTCGAGGTCGTGCCCGCTGAAAATGACCAGGTGCGGGGCGCCTACGAGGACAACGGCGCACCCTGCCTCGTGCAGCGGAAGGTCGGCCGTTCCCGCACCATCTACTGCGGCATCAACGCACCCGGCAACGAGGTCATCAAGCAGCTGGCTCTTGAGGCGGGCGTCAGCTTCTACACGGATGACAACGACGCCTTCGACTGCAACGACGCCTTCTTCACCCTGCACGCCTGCGCAACAGGCAAGAAGACCATCCGCTTCCCGCAAGCATGCGATGTCGTGGATGTCTATAACCGCAAGGTCGTTGCGCGCAATGTGGATACATTTACCTTCGAGGCTCCGATTTTCACGTCGCATCTATTCTACTACGGCGAGAAGGCTGATGAGCTGCTTAAACTTTTAAAGTAATGCTTAGTATGGACGATGCACAGCCTATAGCGGAAGCCTTCAGCCGTCTGGCGCTGCTGGTCGGCGAGGAGGGGTACAGGCACCTGAAGGGGACCAGTGTCTTTGTCTGCGGCACGGGAGGCGTCGGCTCCTGGGCGGTGGAGACGCTGGTGCGTTCAGGCGTCGGCAATCTGGTGATGATGGACGCCGACATCGTGAAGCCCAGCAACATCAACCGCCAGCTGTGCGCGTTGCACAGCACGCTGGGGCGCCCCAAGGTGGAGGTGCTGGCGGAGCGCATGCGCGATATTTCGCCCGAGGCCACCATCACGCCGCTGGCGAAGCATCTTGCGCCAGAGGAGTGCCGTCCCTTCCTTGAAGAGCATCATTTCGACTGCGTCATCGACGCCATCGACGAGCGTCCGACCAAGCTGGCTCTGCTTGAGGCGTGCTATCAGATGAAGCTGCCCGTCGTTTCCTCCATGGGGGCTGCCAATAAAATCGATCCATCGCAGGTGCGTGTCGCCGACATAAGCGAAACATACGGCTGCCCATTGGCGCGATTAATCCGCAAAAGCCTGCACAAAAAGGGGATGGAAAGCGGCATCCGGGTGGTTTTCTCGCCTGAACTGCCCTTGCGCGAAACCAGCGGCAACACTCCTGAGGCCGCAGGTGAGAAACGTCCCATTGGCACCATCGCCTTCATGCCGGCCATCTTCGGCCTCCACTGCGCTGCCGAGGCAGTTCATTTGCTTCTTGATTGCGAGCGTTAGCGCGTCTAATTACAATGCTTGTTCGGCCAGCGCGTCGGTGAGGCGGCGTGTCTTGCTGTCGAAGTTGAGGCCGATGTGCCAGACGGGGGCGTTCATCGCACGGTATGGCGCGTCATAGCCCTTCTTCTTCACTTGCTTCAAGGCGGCATCGGCGGATTCATCGACCTTGAGCTCGAAGATGAAGACGCCGCGCTTGTGTACCGCCACGACGTCCGCCTGTCCGTCGGACTGCCGCGCCTCCGCCTGGCTGGGGATTCCAAGTGCCCAGAGCAGAATGAGCAGGTTGCGCTCGTAGGAGTGCTCGTGCGTCTTCTTCTCCTTCGCACCGTAGGGGAGGGCGGCGTAAAGGGCCTTGAGCCCCTCGAAGAACTCCTCCCAGTTGGACTTGAAAAGCTGACCTTTCATCTTGGAGACCCAGAGGGTATCCTCGTTGACGCTGAGAGTTGTCATGAGCATGGCCAGATCCTGGCGTACCTCGAAGTCGGGAACGCAAAGGGAATACATCTGCGTGTCGGGGTCATAGTCGCTGATGGTCAGGTAGCCCGTCTGGAACAGCATGGGAATGGGCTTCAGGGCACGGATGTTCGAGACGTCAAAGTCGATCTCCTGCACATCTGTAATCTGGTCCATGTCCAGATCCAGAACCTCCTCGCGCTTCAGGAAGTTCATAAGCATGGAAGCCTTTCCCGTGGAGGACCAGCAGGACTCCAGATAGGGCTCTTGCTTAGAGAGGTTCAAGCCAATGGAGACGGGGTTGTAAACTTTTTGCGTGGAGGATTTGCCGAAGCGGTACCCATTGAACCACTTGCGCAATTTAGCTCTATAATCCTCGTAGGAGAGGTTCATCCGCTCTGCATGGGCGTGGGTATGTTCGCCGAAGAACGTGTCCAGCTCCTCCTCCGTGTAACCGAGCATTGTGGCGTAGTCGGTGTCGAAGGAGATGTCTCGCAGATTGGAGAGTGCGGAAAAGACCGACATTTTTGTAAACTTGGAGACGCCTGTAATCATTAGAAAACGGATTTTCTCTGTGCGATCCTTCATTTGGCGGTAGAATGTCGCAAGGATTTCCCGCACTTTTTCCGCCTCATCCTCTTTTGCCAGAAGCTGCGCCACTGGGTCGTCGTATTCGTCGATGAGGATGACAACGCCTTTGCCGTTGCTTGAAGCATAGAGGGAATCAATGGCATTGGCAAAATTCATAGAGGGAGGCAATTGTGAATTATACTCCCCCCCTGCTTCCTTAATAGGGGCTTCCACCGCATACGGGAAAGATAGACGAAAATCTGCGGCAGAACTGGCCGCTGCGAAGCCGAGGTTGAAATAGAGCACGGGATACTTTTCCCACTGCCAGTCGGTCTTGGCGATGGCCAGCCCGTCGAAGAGCTCTCTACGCCCCTCGAAGATGGCTTTCAGTGTGGAAATCATCAGGGATTTCCCAAAGCGACGCGGACGTGAAATGAAGAAGCGTTTGGCATTACAATTTGTAATCAACTTGTGCAGATAGGCTGTCTTATCGACATAAACAGACTGATCTTTCCGCATTTCAGGAAAGCTACTTGAGTCAGTGGAGATGTGTTGTGGCATAATGATTTCCTCCTGGTGAAAAGGACTTTCCGCTTTTGCGTTGCTGACAAGACTATGAGTGTTGAAAATAGGGACGCCACAAAGAACGTCCCCATTTTCTATTGCGAGGTCATTTCAAAAACGCCACCTTTCGAGCTCGTTTTGAGATGACCTCATATACCTTCACTAGTGTTCGAGTTCGAGAGTCTTGGTGACGCGGTCGCAGACTTCGGCGGGGCCGAAGTACTGGATGGGGCCAGGGTAGAGGTAATCAACACCAGCGGCCCATGCGTCGCGGTTGGCCGCGAAGGTCTTGAAGGGTTTGCCGTCGAGCTCGACCAGGGCCTTCTTGATGACGGGGACATCCTTGCCGTGCCTGTGCTCCATGTTCATCATCATGGTCAGCGGGATGCCGCCGGCCTCCCACTCGGTGGCGGGGCAGGAGATGTTGCGGACGCTGGACATGTAGCCTGTCTTGCCTGCGCCAATCAGCGCGGAGGCGGTGTAGCCCAGGCTGTAGCAGTAGTCGGCATCGAAGTTGGACGGGGCGGCGCAACGGCCTTCGTAACCGAAGAAGTGCGCCTGCGTGCTGAACTTGACCTTCTTGGGCAGGGCTTTGATGCGCTTCTCAATGAGGGCGATGAGCAGTTTTTCCGTCTCGATCTTGGAGACCTGGACGTTGCCGTGCGGGTCGCGGTCGCCGAGGAGCTGGTCGCGGATGGCGATGGGGAGCTTGCCCAGCGTGGCGGCGTTCTCTGCAGAGAGGTTCTTGGAGATGAACTCTGCCTTGGCGTCCTTCGTTGGCTGAGCCTCGAACTCGGCTGCCTTTTCAGTCAGCAGGTCGTTGAGGGCGGCGATGAGTGACTGCATTTCAGGCACGAACTCCACCAGGCCTTCGGGGATGAGGACAACGCCGAAGTTGAAGCCCTTCTCGGCACGGTCAACGACAATCTTCGTGAGGCTGTCGGCCAGCTCGTCGAGGGAGATCTTCTTCTGTTCCACCTCTTCGGAGATGATGCATGCGTTGGGGTGGGTCTGGAGGGCGCACTCCAGGGCGATGTGAG
>JAFTAC010000611.1 GCA_017458805.1 Victivallales bacterium
AAACAGGCTACATTTGACCCCAACCCTAAGGGCGGGGCCCCGATTTTTTATCGCCATTGCTTTTTTGCATAAAAAATGTTTAATAAAGCATTTTATGTAATATAATGAATAAATATATGAAAACGCTTTTCTATGTGTTGTCTTTTCTTGTTGCCGTCGGTTGTGTTCAAGCTCAACAGAGTGCGGGTTCTGCGGAACTGCTTCGCAATCCAGTTGTCTGGGAGAGTGGAGAGACGCTTCGGCTTACCTCGGAGGCAGAGCCGAAAACCGTGGCGTTATCTCTGCCCGTTCTCAGGCTGGCGCCTGGCACTATTCCTGTCTTGACATTTGACTGCCGCATCCTCAACGAAACCGCGCTGGGTTGGAA
The DNA here is from genome assembly GCA_017458805.1 of Victivallales bacterium. Taxonomy (GTDB): domain Bacteria; phylum Verrucomicrobiota; class Lentisphaeria; order Oligosphaerales; family Oligosphaeraceae; genus RGIG3456. Next base: position 368 of record JAFTAC010000611.1, read on the forward strand.
CCCCTATCTCGGTATCCAGGTGAACGGCAAGCACTTGACGCCACGTACTCCAGAGGGGCACAACCGTCTGCTTTGCCGCCAGGAAAACGTCATCACGACTCACCCGCGTGAAAAGGAACTTCGCTTCTGGAACACGCGGGGTCAGTCGATTCGCCTTCTCAACTTCTTCGCCCCTGAATCCGCCACGGAACTGGATGCATACGTGCAGACCGACCGCCAGGAGGGCTACCGTTACTGCCTGAACATCGCCGACGTCGCCAGCGTCTTTACCATAGGCGCTGACAACCGCATTGAAAACGATGCTCCCAATACGATTGCCTTCACCTTCTTTCTGACAACTGGTGCTGCAAATGGAAATATCTATACCATTGTCATCAAGGATATTAGAATCGTCCAGATTTCAAAAGGCGACTTGGGCAAGTATGGTGGGATACAGGTGCAAAAGCTCCAACCAGGCGTGGCGGCAGCTTCATTGGAATCCTCCAATATCCGTCTGCAGGTGGACAAGAGCGGAGGCGTGGAGCTTCAGCACAAGGGTGAAATCTTCTATTTGGAGAGCAATTTCTCATACCCTGACACGCCTGTGATGAAATGGAATCGGCTAGGGATACAAGACACCGAAGGACAGCCGTGCTGGAAGCCAATAGTGCTCAATGAGAAGGATGCCATAGTCGTTTCCGCGCACGGTGCCTCTTACGACGTCATGCGCACCATCCGCCTTCATGGTCATCGCATCGAGTTCACGGATGCCATTCGCAACACCTCCGACAAGGAACTGGGCATTGCCTTGCACACCGCCTTTTCCACCAATGACTGCACCTTGATGCTGAACCGTCTGGCGGGAGCGGAGGGCATTTCGCGCGCCGTCTGGCACAGCGCCTCCAATCCCACTGTTTTTCTCGCGGGGAAGACCGCATCCATTGGTGCGGTGACAGAGGACACCCTTTTCAGGACCCACCTGGTGCTGACGGCGAACGGCAATATCCTGAAGATGGGAACAGAGGGCATTGGCATTGCCCCTGGGGAGACCATCACACACAAATGGGCTCTTTATCCAACTGCAGGCACGGACTATTTCGAGTTTCTGAACCAACTGCGCCGCGACTGGAACGTCAACAAGCGGATACCTGGCCCCTTCTGGAACTGGTTCAAGATTCCCCCGCAACTGAAGCCCGAAATCGTCTTTGTCGGCTCATGGCTTGACTACACCAACAACGCTGCCACCAAGGGACTGAGCCATGAAACCTATCTCCAGCAGATTGCAAGCGAGCGAAAACTGCTGGCACAGGGACATTCAGACGCCAAGTTGTTCGGTCTGCTCGAAACCAACCTGATTGCCTTCGACTGCTCGAAAGTCCCCTGGGGAGACGAACTTGTGCAACGAACAGGCGCACGCACAGACCCTGGCATCCAATACGGCATCTTCATGTCCAAGGAAACCACCGCCAAATTGGATGCGATGACGCCATACCGCGACGCCATCATACGGGACAGCGAAGGACGCGCCCTATACGACAACTACTACCCGAAAAAGCCCTACGTCAACCTGATGGTGCAACTTGAGGAGGGCAATTCACGCCAGCGCCTCTTTGCCGAACAGCGTCGCTTTTTGCTGGAGGAGGCGAAATTGCAGGGAGTTTACATCGACCAGTTCCAGCCAGCCCCCATTGGCGGTACCAGCGAGAACCGCTATGACGGCCACACGGTGGTGCTTAACGCCGATGGCACCATCAAATCCAGACTGTACAGTTATGCGATGACAGGTGCAGTGGCGCGCGCCAATGTCGTGCGGGACATCGTCAACCACGGCGGCATGGTGCTCATCAACGGCCAGGCCATGACGATGGAGGAGCAGAATGACGGACGAATCGCCTTCCAGGAGATGGAGAACGACCGCGCCGATGTTCTGGAGTTTTTGGATTCAAAGCCGCCGTCAAGTCTCTTCCATACGATGTGCCATCTGGGGTCTCCACTGCTTCTGGGACTACGCGCGCATCGCTATGCCAAGGCAGGCGAAGTGCCCGACCGTCGCGCAGCCGTCATCTTCAAGGGCATCATCTGGGGCTTGCGCAGCGGGCTTCTCACCTACTACTACAACGACTATGCGGGAAACATGCCTCTTGAAGGTCCTGACGCAGGCAGCTATGAACCAGGCAACCACCTCTTCCCGTTCACCCCCATCGAACTACATGAGGGCTGGGTTGTCGGCAAGGAGCGCATCATCACCTGCACTCCGCGCACCATCACCTTCGCCCCACAGAAACAGCCACCGCAAATACTCCTCTTCGACAGGCGAGGAAACCCAAAAGAGCATCACTTCACGATTGAAAAGAAGGATGCCCTCTGGAGCGTGGACATCAACCTGGACGCCTGGAACGAACTGGCTGTCATCGAGTTTCAGGAGTAGCGGAGAGTGTGCGTCCCGCAGGAGTAGGTCTTTCCGTTCCAGTGGCCCACGGTGCCTTCGGGCACCTCTAGGCGCCAATTCTTGCTGTTCTTTTGGAGAATGATGGGGCCGTGGATGGTGGGCTGCTTGAGCGTAAAGCTCTCCAGTGAGGCGGGATGCGGGTCAACCACAAACTCTGCGAAGCCGTCGGCGATGGGGCGGATGCCGCAGAGCCAGCGCGGGATGATGTTGGCAGGGGCGGCCCCCCAGGCGTGGCACCAGTCCTGATTGGGCTTGGTGGCGTCGTCCCATGCTTCCATTGTTATGGTGGCGCCATTTGCCATCATGTTCATCCAAGAGCGCGGCCCCTCGCGGCGCAGCAGTTCAAGGCCATACTCCTCCATGCCGTTGGCGAAGAGCGCCTCCAGCAGGAACTGCGCCCCATAGACGCTGCACTTCATGCCGCGCATCAGGTTCGCCTTCACAGCTGGCATCTCCGCAGGCTCCACGAGGCCGAAGCAGAGCGCGAACATGTCTGTGTGGAACGCCGTGTGGGTGGAGGCCGCATTATCCACAAAGCGGTTGTTCTTGATGAAGACCCGACGTATCGTCTCGCGGAGCCTGGCCGCCTCCTCTGCGTATGAGTCGTCATTCGTCAGGGCGAACATCGCCTTGAGGGCTTCATAGCGGAAGGCGTTTGGGATGAAATTGAGGTCGCCGTATTCGTAGCCGTCACGGTCGATGGGAGGCCAATCGACCAGCAGCATGATTTCGTTGGGGAAGGCGGGGATTGCCTGGCCGTGCAGGAGACCGTCCTCGCTGACATAACGTGTCAGCAGTCGTTCCTCCAGCCCCTCGCGCCAGTAGGGGAGGATGCCTTTGTCGCCTGAATAGAGGATATAGTCCCTCACAAGCATCGGTGTGAACAGGCGGTACTCGTAGGCGGCGATGGGGTAGAACTCCAGGAAGAAGGTCAGGGTGCGGCGCGCAATGTCATACGATGCGTCCGTGCAGTAGTGACCGAGGGCATTGATGTAGGTATCGCCTTCAAAGGCCTGGCGTTCGCGCTCGCCGTCGATGTAGATGCCAAAGGCGGTGGTCGCCTTCATCGTGTATTTGCAGAACTTCCAGATCTTGTTCAGGTTCTCATCGGAGCTGGTGAAATCGCTGGCCTCCTCGTTGAAGGGGGCGAAGAATGCCACACGTGTAAAGATGGGCTGCTCGGCGAGGCCGTCGCCCACCAGTTCCGCATAGCGGAAAGGCGCGATTTCAAACTTGCAGTCCTCGGGATTCAGCACCTTGGAGCGCTGGTGGGGCTGGTAGGGCGACAGGTGGCGCGGAAGCTCCATCTCGATGTGGTTCTTGCCTGCAACCAGCTGCACCTCCTGTGACTTGGCGGTGCGGTAGCCGCCTGGTTCGCGGTTGAGCCGCCCGTCAGCGGCAACCACCTCTCCAATCCATAACTGTGCCGTGCAGGGCGCTGAGGCCACGACATCCACCTCCAGCCGCCCGTATGCATCCAGCCCGAAATCGCCAAACCAGCCGCCCGCAAACGGCCTGGTCACCACTGTATTCTGCCTCTCCTGATTAATGCGCATTGTATTTCCTCGATTGTTTTTGGAAAAAAGACTCTTAATTCTAGATGTTCTAGATAAAATGCCTTCTTTTCTCAAAAAAGCAAATCGCCAGTCGCAAGAAGAGCCTAACAGTGGTATATTACTTGCGATTTGTTTCCCCTAAAAATGCGGCATAAAGGTGACAATATGACAATCAGCTATTCGAGTTTGGAGCAGATGGACTGGTGGGAGGTTGCTGAAGCGCTTCACGGTGAAGCGAAGCTCCCGCTTTCCGTGCATGTTCCCTTGAACTTTCCTGGCGCAAAAGCGTTGACTTTCTGCGACTGCGCCCTGAACGCCTATTGCCTGCCATCGCCCGCGCTGAACACGTCTCTGCCACAGGATCGAGCTGTGCGCGATATGCAGCGCGTGAAGATAGTCAGCTTCGCCTTTGGTGAAACCCCTTTCGTGCCCGAGTTCAGGCTGGTGAAACTGGCGCGTCGCATCGGAGGGCTGCCTATAATCCGCGCGGAGTTTTCCGCATGGAACCTGCTCTACCTGTTAGACTACTGCATGTCGCCCGAGGGCATTCTGCACATCCGCGTGACAGTACGGAACGAGGCGCCAGTAGCTCGCAAGGCCGTCGTCTGGTTGCGCCCCAGCCATCCGCTGGAAAAGGAGCTCTTCGCCTACCACTACGTGCCATTTTCATGGAATGCATCCAAATGGCTGCCTGACAACAACTTCAAGCTCATTGCAAACAGCCTCTACTCTGAAAACGGCTTGTGCGGGCAACTTGCGCCTGGCGGTTTTGAATCCAGCTGGGTAGAACAGGCTGATTTCACGGGCGAGAATCCTAACCAGTTCTTTGGGTGCGGCACCCCTTACTGGGTCTATCCGCAGTACCAATTGAAGAGCGTCACCAACGCCATCCGTCTGGAGACGGAGCTGTCGCCGAAGGCCGAAGCCTGTTTTGAGTTCGCCATTGACTTCGAGGCGGCTCCTGCCACCCCCGATGTTCTGGCTATACTCTACCAAAAGGCCGAAACAGCAGCTGCAAAAAAGTGGCGTTCCATCCTGAAGGGGCTGCCAGAAATCGAACTTGGAAGCGAGCGGGAGAACACCTTTGTCGAGGCGGTACGCCTGAACAACCTGCAACTGCTTCTGGAGCATGACGGGATGCTCCGCCCCTGCCAGGGCGGCAGTTCCGAACGCTTCTACGTGTGGGTATGGGAGGCGATGTGCTCCCTCCGCCCGATGCTGCATTTGGGGCATTTCAAAGAGGTGCGCAAGGTCATTGAGTTCATTTTCACCCTGCAGGATGGCGGCTGCCCGCCCATTGGAAACTTCACCACGACAGCTGGCGCCATCGGCACCAGCGGCCCCAAGTGGGCCAATACCACAGGTGCCGCACTCGCCCTTGCCGCCGACTACCTCCTGTTTTCAGGCGACAAATCCTTTGCAAAAGAGTACCTTGAGAAGATGCTTCGCGCCGCCGACTGGATTGTCGGCGAGATTCGCGCAACCCGCATCAAAGGGAGCAGCACATACGGTGTCATGCCGCTGGCGCGTTCGACCGATGGCGATGTCGGCCAGGTGATTTTCACGGATGCGTGGAGCCTCTGCGGTCTCATGCGCCTCTGCACTCTTCTGAAGCAAACCAAGCACCCCAAGGCAAAGTATTACTGCGGGGAGTGCGAGCAGTACAAGCACGACCTTGACGCCGTGCTGGAGAGCATCAGGCAGCCCGATGGCTTCATCCCGCGTTCGTATGGAGCGGACAGCTCGCAGGTCTGCCACAACTTCCGCTTCACCTGCACGCCGCTGGAGTGCTGCGCAGCTGGCATCCTCCCCGCAACCGATGCGAAGATGCGGGACTACCAAGCCTGGCTGGAGGCGCACGCCTACGAATGGCTTTTCTGTTCCCCCGTCACGCACGGCATCTTCTACATCGGCAACAACGAGCTGACTGTCATGAAGATGTTTATGGAGCAAGGCCGCGCAAAGGCCGCCTGGGCCGCTGCTCAGGTATTCCGCCGTTTCGCCGTCACACCAGACCTCTTCCTCACGCAGGAGCGCTACTCGCAGGCCGACGATCGGTTTACCGCCTGGCAACCCAACGCCAGCAACAACGGGCGCATTCTGGAGATGGAGATGGCGCGATTCTTCTACGAAGCACCAGACGGTTCTATCATTCTCTGCGGTGGAATCGCACCCTTCGAAAGAAAACACGGCCTTGCCCTGAAAGGCATTTACACACAATTCGGTAAATGCACCATCACCTGCGACTCAAAGCACATTATGCTTCATACGGAGAAACCCCTTCCCAAAGGCACGACCGTTCGCGCCGCTGATAAATCAATCAAACTTTCTAAGTCTATAAACTCCTTGAAAATCAACCTATAGGCGTGCTTCTATTATAGGGGGCAAGCGAAAGTATCTCACTACGCCTCAACTGGAGAAGACTACGAAGAAACTCAGCGTTGCAGGGTCAATTCAATCTGGTGGAGGGTCTCTTCTGAAACGCCAAGCAGATGGCAGATTTCATGCATGGGAAGTTTCATACTGTGAAGCCGTTCCACAATGCCTTTTAGAGTGCTTTCCGCCCCGAGCTTAATGCCTTCCTCTCTGCATCTCCTTTTCATGTCTCTAACAGCCTTGCACATATCAATCTCCTCTGAATCATCATCTATTTTCAAATCCAAGTTAAGGAAGATGGCACAGACAATGGCCGCGTCTCGACTCATCTTTCCCGTGAACTTTTCGTTATCAAAGGCCTCCGTGAAAGGTCGTTCTTCCCTGTCGCACTTGAATAAATATAGTACCTTTTGCAGTTCTTCGCAAGAGAAGCTGTCGTATTTTTCCGCCATGTCGTAGATGTTCAGGCTCGTGAAGCCGTAGTTGAAGAAATGTCCTGCAGCTACGGATGATATTGTTTTGAACATCTGCTCAAGAGTGCTTGGTGGACGGCTAGGCCGTCTATCGAAGCTAAGCACAAGATTGACGATGGGATGCATCCTGCCCGCTTTGAAAAGCTCCCAATAATGGGGCAAGTCATAGCCCATAATACGCAACACCATACTCCAGTCATTATACGACTGAAACTCAACACCAACTGAGTACATCATCGCCTCCGTTTTGCGGGCTGCAACATTGGTTGAAATCATCAGGCAGCACTGGTCACAAGGTCGCAGCCACAGCCCGCAAAAGCGGAGGCTCCACACACCGACCTGAATCACACGAATCCATCATGGACGCGCTTGGCAAGCTGGATTCTATGGATACCACGGACGGAAAACTGGATACAGCACTGGAACTTTTTGTAAATGGATAACACACTCAGAGCAACCATCACAGCCGACACCACCGATTTTCTCGCAGCCATCAATGCGGCAACGCGAAGCGTCGGCAACGCCACGGACAACTGGGCAAACCGCATTAGCGGTTGCACAGAACAGCCTGATGACAGCATCCATCGCGACCAGCACCTTGAAGGAGGGAATCAAGAGGTAGCCAAGGCAAGCGACATCAATTGCTCGTGTGTTTATACAACTCTTTTTGTGAGCGAATATAATTTTGTGCCTGCGTGATGGCGAAGCTCTCGCCTGTGGGACAGTTGTTGCCGCCAAGGCAACGGGCGGTGCGGTCTTGAATCTCGACAGTCACCTCGCACTCGCTCTCGCAGCCTTGGCATTTGATGGTCAGAGTGGTTTGGCCTTCAGAGACAATTGCGTCCATGTCAGTTCGCGTTCAACTGCTTGATAAGCTGGGCAACGTTGGCATAGGTGGGGTCTTCGGCATAGACGGCATTGAAGTCCTTGAGGGCCTGGGCGTTCTTGCCACTCTTCTGGTAGAGGACTCCGCGTTGGTACTGGAGTTCCAGCAGAAACTCCTTGGGGCGGTCCGCCTTCTTGCGCATGGTGTTCGTCAGGGTGGTGATGGCGGCGTCGGTCATGCCGAGGTTGTCGAAGGCCTCCGCCTTGTACATCAGCAGGACGGCGTGGGCGTAGGAGTCGTTCTCCAGGTTCTTGGTCGTATTGACGAGCGTGTTCATCCACTCCTCGTTGTCAGGCTCGTTTTCCAGCACGATGTCAGCCAGGGAGATGATGACATCCAGATTGTCGGGGAAGCGTTTCTGGACATCCAACAGGAGCTTGCAGGCGTCGGAGCAGCGCTTAAGCTGCTGGAGCATCTCCACATGGGAGAGGTACGATACGAGCATGCACGGCGGGAAGTCCGCCTCGTAGAAGGTGGAGATGGCCAGATGGAAGGTCATGCCGAGGGCGTATTTCTGGTAGAACTCACCGATTCTGTTGGGGGTCTGCTCCGCCAGCGCGAAGAGCTTTTCCGCCTCCTCATAACGCTGCATATTGAGATAGACAGTGCCCAGCGTGAAGGCTGCATCGGGCAACGGCAGAGCTTGCTTGAGGTGGGGTTCCGCGCCGGCAAAGTCGTTGATGAGGCATGCCTGCACGCCCTTTGCCATCGCCTTCTCCTCTTTGGAGAGGGTCAGTTTCGCGAAAAAGCCAAAGTTCAGCTTCTCGTAGTCGCTCTGTGTGTTGGCCTGCGGAGCGGGTGCGGGGGTGCTTGCGGCACGACTTGTCCTGGACGATGCGGTTTTGGCGGTGCTTCTGGAGGAGGGCTTGCTTCCCCCGCTACCCCAGGAGACCAGTTTCTTCTGGTAGCTGGCACCTGTTCCAGGTATGCCCAATGACGAGCTGATGCCCTTTGCGCCGATGGTGGCCTTGGCACCGCGCGGCCCCACTGACACGGAGGGAACGCCCTTGCCTAGATTCAACGTGACGCCTGGAAGAATCTTAACGCGCTTGAAAAAACGAAATCCCATTGACTAAATCTCCTTGAGTATAATTAGCAATTATGGTCTGATGCGGCCCCTACATTTTCCTCTTGTAGAACAAAGCATTGCATTAATATATGCAAGATTGGCGATAATTCCAATGAAATCTATTCGAAGATTGGAACGATACCTGCTTTTTACCTTGAAAAGAGGCTATTTACCACCTTTCAAATAGCAAAATACACAAGTTGCATTATATTATAAAGCTAACTATAATTGTGTTGTGTATAGAGGTAATTTCAAAACTTGCGCGAAATGCGCGTCGATATGAACACATTGTCGTTGGCAACGCCTCTCGCCGCACGTTTGTGCGGCTTCGAGCCGTTGCCTTAGCCACTGCGCCCATCTCTTAGCGCATTTCGCGCAAGTTTTGAAATTACCTCTATAGCTTGCTGGCGTGGCAGCACCGTACAGGCACGCACTCCTTGACGAGCACACAAAAAAGAAACACGAAAAATGGAACGAAACGCCCACATCACAAGAAAGACACGCGAGACGGACATTAAGCTGGAGTTGTCGCTTGACACGCCTGTTGACGGCTCCCTTGTGTCCGTGGCAACAGGCCTTGGCTTCTTCGACCACATGCTCAATGCGTTCGGCTGCCACGGCGGCTTCGGCATGAAGCTAAAGGTGAAGGGCGATTTGGAGGTTGACCAGCACCATACGATGGAGGACACGGGACTCGCGCTTGGCCAGGCGCTCAAGGATGCGCTTGGCGATAAGCGCGGGATAACTCGCTTCGGCAGCAGCCTGGTGCCAATGGACGACTCGCTGGCGCGGGTGGTCCTGGACCTGTCGGGGCGCCCCTATCTTGCGTGGCGCGTCGAGCTGCCCCATTTCGAGGCAGGCGGCATCCCCGTGCAGCTCTTCAAGGAGTTCATGCAGGGCTTCGCAAACGCCAGCGGCACCACCATCCACGTGGATTTGCTGGCCTGCGAGGAGACGCACCACGGCCTGGAGGCCATCTTCAAGGCCTTCGGTCGCGCACTGGCGCAGGCCGTCGCGCTGAAGCCAGGCTCCACCGCCATCCCCTCCACCAAGGGCTCCCTCCAATATAACTAGTGACGATTAACCATTTCAAGGAGATATAAATTAATGGACAAGCAAGAGTTGCAGAAACTGCGCCACAGCGCGGCCCATATCATGGCCGCCGCAGTTCAGAAAATCTATCCCGACGCCAAGTTCGACATCGGCCCTGGCACGGATGAAGGCTTCTACTATGACTTTGACATGGAGCACCGCCTGGTGCCCGATGACTTCAAGGAAATCGAAAAGGAGATGAAGAAGATGATCGGTCGCCATCTCCCCTTCGAGCGCATGGAAGTCTCCCGCGAGGAAGCGCACAAGTTCTTCGAGGAGCGCGGGCAAACCTTCAAGCTCTCCCGTCTGGCCGACATCCCAGAGGGCGAGGTTGTCTCTCTCTATAAAGTCGGTGATTTCACCGATTTGTGCCGTGGTCCCCATATCGAGAACACCTCCAAGATTGGTGCCATCAAACTGATGTCCATTGCGGGCTCCTATTTCCGTGGCAACGAGAAGAACCCGATGCTGCAGCGCATCTACGGCACCGCCTTTGAGACGAAAGAGGAGCTGCAGGAATACCTCACCCGCATCGAAGAGGCCAAGAAGCGCGACCACC
>JAFTAC010000612.1 GCA_017458805.1 Victivallales bacterium
CACGGGCGAGACGGGCGCAGGAAAGTCGCTCATCATTGGCGCAGTCCAGCTGCTGGCTGGCGGGCGTGCCACGCCCGCCTCCATCCGCAAGGGGGCCAAGTCCTGTGAAGTTGCGGGCGTCATCCGCCTGGGGAAGTCCTTCGATGCTTTGCTCACCTCCATCGACGCAGCACTGGAGGAGGCTGGCATCGCCCCCTGCGAGGAGCGCAGGCTGCTCCTGCGACGCGTCGTCACGGAAAGCGGAAGCCGCGCCTACGTCAACGGATCCATGGTGACGGCTGGCTTTCTGAAGTCGCTCTGTGACAACCTCATAGACCTTCATGGACCGCATGACAACCAGACCCTTCTCCTGCCCGCCAGGCAGATGTCGCTGCTGGACACATACGCTGGCTTGCAGGCCCAGGTCAAGGAGGTCCACCGTCTCCATTCGGAACTCTCTGCCGTGCGTTCTGAACGCGAGGCACTTAAAGCTGAGGGACTGACCCCCGAGGAGGCGGATCTGCTCGAATACCAGCTCCGCGAGATTGACCAGGCAGAAGTTGTTCCAGGAGAGGAGGATGAACTTTTCCAGAAATACAAGCTTGCCTCCAACTCCAGGCATCTTATCGAGGTGGCTTCCGCTTCTGCGCAGGCACTTTGCGACGACGAAAATTCCATCGCCGACCAGCTAGGCCAGCAGCTGCGCGCCCTGCGCGAACTGGAGCAGTTGGATCCCGCCCATGGCGCAGAGCTTGTCTCCCAGTTGGAGGAGGCAACCGAAACCATACGCGAACTAGGCCAGCAGATTGCCGATTACGCGGAGAACCTGGACATCGACCAGGAGGAGCTTCAGCGAATGGAGGCACGCCTCGACCTGCTCCAGAAGTTGAAGCGCAAATACGGCCCCACTCTTCCTGATGTACTGGAGACGGCGGAACGCATCCGCACACGCCTTGCCAACATACGCGGTCGTTCGGGCAAGCTGGATGAACTGGCGCAAAAAGAGGCGGAGCTGAAGCAGCTCTTTGAGAAGGCGTGTGGAAAGCTTTCGCAGGCAAGGCGTAAGGTTGCGCCGCAGCTGGCTAAGGCGATTGAGGAGAAGCTCCACAACCTTGGTTTCCTTCGCGCCGCTTTCGCCATAACCGTCAAGGACGCCACGCCTGGCCCCAATGGGGCAGACGCCGTGGAGTTCGACTTCGCCGCCAATGTTGGCGAGGAGATGCAACCGCTTCGACAGGTGGCCAGTAGCGGCGAAATCGCCCGCGTCATGCTGGCGGTCAAGACGGTTCTCAGCGACGCCGACAGTGTGCCTATTATGATTTTCGATGAAATCGACGCAAATGTCGGTGGCAGGGTTGCCGTTACGGTTGCGCAGGAACTCAAGGCCGTTGGCCAGAAGCACCAGGTCTTCAGCATCACCCACATGCCGCAGATTGCTGCTGCGGGCCAGCAGCACTACCTGGTCGCCAAAAGCGTGGCCGATGAACGGACGACGACATCGATGAAGCGCCTGGAGGGCGAGAGCCGTCTCCAGGAAATCGTGCGAATGTTGGGGGCGGAAAAGGATTCGCCCGCCGCGCTCGCGCACGCCAAGGAACTACTTTGTTTAAAATAGTGGAATTAGGGAGGAACAAACCATGAAAACGACAATCTACCTGCTTTGCATTGTATCCCTGCTTTGGTACGGATGCGGCGCTGGTGATACGAAGAACGTCATGAAAGCCGCCAAGAGGGCTGCCTCGAATCAGCAGTGGGCGAGTGTGCGAGAATTGACGGAGAAACGCCTTCGCGCCGTGCCGACGGACAACGACGCTTCCGTGCTGCTGGCACTCTCCCTCTTCTACACGGACCGAGGCAATCCACCCTCCATCGACCGTGCCATCAACTGCATGCGCCAGGTGCTCACAAGGGAGACCCAGCGGTATGATCTCCATTTTGTTTACGGCTGGATTCTTCTCAACACAGGACGCACCCAGGAGGCACGTGTCCCCCTGCAGGCCGCCTACGACCTCCACTTCAAGGATCCGCATACCATGGGGCAGGATTCACAGGGGCTGGTCAAGTACGCGCTGGGGCGCTGCTGTATGATGAACAGTCTCTTTGCGGATGCCTTGAAGTATTACGAGCAGGCGGCCAAGAGCACGGGCTTCAACGACTGGGTTACTCTTTACAATGACATGGCATGCTGCCACGCATTTCTCGGCAATTACGCCAGCGCCATGGAGTGCATGAACCTTGCTTTGCAGAAAGATGCACAAAACAAGGCGGCGTCAGCGAAGGAGAGGGCGAAAAAAAGGACGCTCCTCTCTATGAGAACCCATACGAATATCTGCTGACGGTTAACACAGCGGTGGTTTGCGACTACCTTTCGTATCCCCAGCTCAATCCCGACAACGCCTCCGCCTACAGAGCAGTGCGCGTGGGATGGTATGACAAGGCGGCGGCAACGGTTGCCGAGGTTGCAAAAAACTCCTCAAACGCCAGCCAGCAGCAGAGACTGTATAACCTTGCCAAACAAATCAACCAGCGGAAGGCAACCCTTCAAGCATCCAAATAAGAGAATGGCCCAGGCGAATCCAGGAGGCAGGCGTTTATGGGCTTGATTAGTCAGGAAACTATAGACCAGGTCTATGCGAAGGCGGACATCGTCGAGGTGGTTGGCGGCTTCGCCGAGGTCCATCGCCGCGGCAAGGAGTACTGGTGCTGCTGTCCCTTCCACCATGAAAAGACCCCATCCTGCAAGTTGAACCAGGAGCGTCAGGGGTACTACTGTTTCGGCTGCAAGGAACACGGCAACATCATTACCTTTGTCAAGAAGATAATGAACACGGACTTTCCTGGAGCCATCCGCTGGCTGGCGGACAAATATGGCATCCAGGTGGTTGAGGAGCAGCGTGGCAAGGATTCCGAAGAGGCGGAACGCCTGCGCAAACTGGCGGAGAAACGGCGGAGCCTTCTGAACGACATCGCCATGTGGTACCACACGCAGCTTAGCTCACCAGAAGCGGAAATTGCGCGGAACTACTTGGCTGGACGTGGGTTGGATGCCAATGCCATCGAACAGTTCAAGTTGGGCTACTCCCCCAATGGCTGGGACAACGCCATCCGCTGGGCAGCTGGTTTCGGCTATGACATGGAGGATTTGAAAGCCACGGGCCTCGTCTCTGAAAACGAGGAGAGGCAGCGGCTGTACGACCGTTTCCGCGGTCGGCTGATGTTTCCGATTTGGAACGAGCTGGGCAAGGTCGTGGGCTTCAGCGCACGTGTTTTGGATCCAGATGCAAAAGCAGCAAAATATGTCAATAGCCCTGAAACGGAGTTTTTCCAGAAAGGGCAGCTGCTTTATGCCCTGAACTTCGCGCGCCCGAAGCTGAAAGATATGGGCTATGCACTGGTTTGCGAAGGGCAGCTGGACGTGATTTCCTGCCATCGCGCGGGGCTGGTCAATGCTGTCGCCGCCCAGGGCACCGCCTTCACGGAGCAGCACGCCAAGCTCCTCCGAAAGTCCATTGACAAGGCGGTGCTTTCCTTTGATGCGGACACGGCTGGCTACAAGGCCGCCGAGCGCACCATCACTCTTCTCCATGCCGCCGAGTTCAATGTCTCGGTTGTCACGCTGCCGCCAGGGGAGGACCCTGACAGCATCTTCCGCACGGGCGGCCCCGAGGCCCTGCGCCAGGTGATGTCCGTCACGGAGCCTGCCATCCCCTATCTTTTCCGCATCTCCTGCGAGCAGGATGACGTCAATTCTCCTGAGGGGAAGAGCCAAATCATCCACAGGGTGCTGGCAGCCGTGCAGCCCATCAAGGATGACATCACGCGAACAGCTCACTGCCAATGGCTTGCGGAGAAGATGAACCTGCCAGAGAACTTGATTTTGAGTACGCTTCATGCCTTGCAGAACAAGGCGGAGACTCCGCGCATAACGCCCGTCTGGCAGCATAGACCTTCAGGAGGGCAGGGGGCTTCCGTCGCGCCTCCGCCGTTCCCCCATGCGCAACAGTTTCCACAGGCTTCGCCGCCTCCCTTCTTTATGCCTGCACCCCCTATCAGCCAGACATGGAACGCCCTCTTCGACATCATCCTCCACGACGAGGTGTCAGCCCAGAAACTCTTGCTGGAGCAGGAGATTCTGGATGGTCTGCCGAAGAACGCCATTGGATCCGCCATCAACCAGGTCGTCATTCTTTCCATGCAGGACGAGTGGGCCAGTTCCGTCCAGGAAATCACCTCGATGGATATCTTCAATGACCCCGACGTGGGACGTGCCGTCATGGCCTCCCAATATGCCAATCTTGCTGTTTCACCACCTGCTACTACGCCAGTCCTTGAGGGGGCATCGGAAAACAGGATGGTAATGGCTTTCAATGACTGCGTTTTCAAACTGAAAATGCTGCTTTTGGAAGAAAAGATAGCCCAGAAACAGAATCTGATGGCGACGGAGCCAAACGAGGAGACGCGCCGAAGCCTCCAGGCAGAGCTCACCAACCTTATCCGCAAGAAGATGCAGATGAGAAACGATCGCAGAGGCACCTGAGGTGCTGTAGGCTTCCATGACCGCCATGAGCAGAATCACCGTCATCACGATTTGCCTGAACGCAGCCGCTCGCCTGGAGCGCTGTGTGCGCTCTGTGCTGGCGCAGACGCGTCTGCCCGACGAGTACCTCTTCGTTGACGGCGGTTCCACTGACGGCACGCTTCCTCTTCTGGAGAAATTGAGCGCAGAGCTGCGGGCGGCTGGAGTAGTGACGCAAGTAATTCAGCAGGAACGTCGTTCTGGGGAAGCGGGCATCCCATCCGCCTGGAACCAGGGCATTCAAAAGGCGACGGGCGATGTCATTGCATTGCTCAACAGCGACGACTACTATGCGCCGACGACACTGGCGACCGTGGAGGCGGGCTTTGCAAGGGGCTGCGACCTCTACGTCGGTTCCATCCGCTTGGTGGACGAAAAAGGTGAAAAGGTCGGCGAGATTCATCCAAAATGCCTTGTCATGCAGGAGATTATGATGGCGATTCCCCACCCCGCATGCTTTGTCTCCAAGGCAACCTACGACCGAGTCGGTCTCTACGACACCTCCTACAGGATTTCAGCTGACTACGATTTTATATGGCGGTGCAGGAAGGCGCACGTGTGTTTCCGCTACTCGCGCGAACTCCTCACCAGCATGGAAACAGGCGGTACCGCCAACTCCAGCCGCGAACGCGCCCGCAACGAAACCCTTGCCATCGCCCTGAAACACTCCTGCATTCCCCTTTTGGCACGTCTCGCCTGGCTCTCCCGAAAACTCACGGGAAGATAACCCTGTGGCCGCCGCCATCCGCGACTACCGCCCCGACGTCATCGTCGTCAATGCGGCGCGTGCGCAAGTTGCGCCCTTTAGCCCCATCATCATGGGGCTGGAGGACATCGAAAAGATCTTGGAAGCCGTGCCAGAGGCGACCGTAGTCGTCAGCCACATGGATAACGTCGGACATGCCACCCTCTGGCGCAAGGACATAAAAGAATTCGTCACGAAACACGGTGTGAAGGAACGCCTTCTTATCCCAGAGGACGGCGAGGAACTTGAACTCTATTCCATCGGCTTCTGAATTTCGGGATGCTGGACGGCGAGGGGGATTCCCTTCTGCGTGAGGTAGAACATGTCGAGGACGATGGGCTTGTCGCCCGTGTTCATGCCACAGTGGATGGGGCCGACCATCTCGACGATTGCATCGCCTGCGCGGACGACTTGCCTCTTGCCGTCGAGGCCGACAATCGTCAGTTCGCCCTGCTGAAGGATTCCGTAGTTGATGACGGGGTGGTGGTGCCAGGGCAGCTTGCTTCCGACTGGGAAGATGTAGCGCATCACGACGAGTTCAGGCTTCCCTTTGAGGTAGTCGGGCAGGGCGGTGCCGTCCCAGCTCTCGGATGTGCGCTTGAGTTCCAGCTTCTGGACGGCGGTGATGTTGTCGTACTGTGCGAAGGGCGAAGACGAGCAGCTGCTCTTGCAGCAGGTTTTGCAACCAGTTAGGACAACGACGGTAAGGACAGACAGGAAAATGGAAAGTGTGCGTTTCATGGTTGTTGTTTTCTCCTTATAAGTTCATTTGGTCTCAGTTTTTTTCTAGACATGCAGGAAGGGGAGGGGTGACGGCGCGGAGCTTTCGGCGTGTTTGGCACCATTCCCCGCCTTATTTTCTGCGAGGGGGCTTATTATGCCTCCGCGATGAGGATGCGCGTGGCGTGTGGGGAAAGGGGGATGGTGACTGCATCGGTTTCGGGGAGTGTGTGCATGGCGATTGGATCGCGAAGCGAGGCAGGGCGTGGGAAGGTGTACTGGAGTGTGCGCGGTTTGTCGGCAAGGTTGACGAAGGCGTAGGCGGTGCGGTTGGCGGAGAGGGGGCGCCTGTAGGTGCGGAGGCCGTTGTCGTCGCATTCAAGAACGGCGGATGCACCAAGTGCGTCCTGGTTGATGGCGAGAAGCTCTTCGTTGGAGACGAGGTTCAGGGTGAACTCATCGACGTCTGTCATGTCAAAGGAGAGCTGGACGGGGCTGGCAAGGAAGCACCATAGGGCGAAGTGGGTAATCTGCTCATCGGGCGTAAGGCGGTTTTCTGGGGAGGTCGTGTAGAACTCGTTGTACTTGATGCGCTCGATGGCGATTTTGCCTAGGGCCAGCATGTCGAGGTCGAACCACTGGCCAGGACCTGTGTGCGGAAGCCAATTGTCTGCACTGAAGAGATTGGCCTTGATGGAGGCCCAGCGGTCGGAGGTGTCGCCATTGGAACGGTACATCTGGGCGTACTTGGGGTATTCGCCGATGTTGTCCAGCGAGCATTTGACGGTGAGGGAGAGCAGGAAGTCCTTGCCTGTCTTGTCCAGGGCCTCGCGCATGAGGCGTGTGTGCTCCACATCGCAGATGGCCCAGTCGTATTTGAGATAGTCGAAGCCCCATTCGGCGAACTGTGCTGCGTCCTGCGTCTCGAAGTGGGTGACGCCGCAGCCTCCGAAAGGCAGCATGTAGTAGTTGGGGTCGAGCGGGTAGTAGGAGCCGCCACGGCAGAGTTCGACGGCGGAGGAGCCCCAGGCGATGACCATCGGCGTGGAGTAGATGCCCGCCTTGAGACCCAGGGCATGGATGGCATCGACGAGGCATTTCATGTCGGGGAAGCGGCTGTTGGCGAGGAGGGCGGTGGTCTTGGGATCGCGCTGTCCCTGCCAGCAGGAGTCGATGTTGACGGAGTAGTAGCCACGAGCC
>JAFTAC010000613.1 GCA_017458805.1 Victivallales bacterium
AGTGAGGCATTACTAGCCACTTTTTCACGGGGAGGTCGAGGCCTAGGCCGAGCATGTAGTTGTAGAGGGCCTTTTCGAGGGCACGTCCGATGTGGTTCCAATCGGGGGCGTTGGGTTCGGAGTAGGGGATTTCGTTCAGGGCGAAGCGGGGACCGTCGAGCTTTTGAGGGAGGAGGGTGATGCCGAAGCGCTCGGGTGACTGGGCAATGGGGCTGTGGGCCGTCAGGGCGAAGCGATGCCAGAAGGCGGAGTGGAGCAGGCCCTCCGCAAAGCAGTCGCGCACGAAATGCAAGGCGCCCAGGGCCTCCGCCTGGGTTTCCGTGGGGAAGGCATACATGAGGTATGCGTGGACGAGGATGCCCGCCTCCTTGAAGGCGAGAAATGCCTTGCGCGCACTGGCTAGGGTGATGCCCTTGTTCATCAGCTTCAGGAGGCGGTCATTGGCGCACTCCAGGCCGCCTGTCACGGCGATGCAGCCTGCGTCCGCCATCAGCTGCGCCAGTTCATTGTCGTATGAGGCGTCAAAGCGGATGTTTCCCCACCAGGAAACATGCATCTTGCGCTGGATGAGTTCTTTGCAGATGCCGCGAACCAGGGCGGGCGAGAGGGCTTCATCGACGAAGTGGAAGCCCGTCTTGCCCGTTTGCTCGACGAGGCGCTGCATGGCATCGACGACATCGGATGCGCGGGCGGGTGCGTAGTGGCAGATGTACTCCAGATCCAGGTCGCAGAAGGCGCAGCGGTGCCAGTAGCAGCCGCTGGCGAGTTGCATCTTCATCCAGAAGTCGTCTGACCATATTCGGTGCAGCTTGTTCGGCATCTCGATGACGGAGAAGTAGCGTGAGAGGTCAAGGCCATCGTAGTCGGGGGAGAGCAACGAGGCGTCGCGGGTGAAGTCAAGTTCCCCGCCGAACAGCCCCTCTTTCGTGAGGACGCGCCACTTGCCGCCTGGGCGGGGGGAAGGTGCTGGAGATAGCTTGCCGTCAAGGATTTGCATCCACGGGGTGAAGCCTTCGTCGAAACAGAGATAGTCGAAGAACTCGAAGATGCGTTTGTCCTCGACGTTCCGCAGTTCGGAGTTGACATAGCCGCCCCCAAGCACGATTTTGGTGTGTGGGGAGAGTTCGCGCGTTTTCTGGGCGATGCGAAACGCACCATAGAGGGTGCCAGGGAAGGGGACGGAGAGGCCGAGGTACTCTGGCTTGTCGGCGCACAGCATCTCCTCTGTCATTGCATCGATGATGTCGTCGGAGGGGGTGCTGCGTTTCAGGCGCTCCAGAAGGGGGACCATTGTGGGGAGCGAGAGGGCCAGCGGCTCCTCCAGGCGGGCAAGACCGAAGCCAGAGTCAAGGGCGTTTGACATAAGGTACGTCAAGTCGTCAAGATAGAGGGATGCTAGGTAGCGTGCCTTCTCCGTGTCGCCCATTGTCCCGAATGCTTCATCCAGTAATCCGTTGTCGTTGCCTTCTTCGTCGTAGAGTGACTGTGCGAAATAGGGACCTTCCGGGAGGAATGTCCTGGCGGCGATTCGCCAGGCAAGCTCGTTGTGTTTGCCTTGCAGGAAGGCAAGCACCTCTGTGACAGTGGAGGCGTAGTCCTCGGTGCTCTCCACGAAGAAGCCCATCCGCTCGTCGTTCTTCGCCAGTTTCTTTGCCTTTGGGGCTGCGAGGCGGATGTGGTCTGGCGCGAGGAATCGGTGGATGAACTCGATGGAGAAATCGTGCTGTGCGACCTCGTTGCCTTGTCTCCGCAGAAAACCTGTCAGAACGGGCACGGCAGGGTAGGGGGAGTTGTGCTGGAGCAGCGGCGGGATGACCAGGGAAATCCTCATGGCGCGGACACTTCCTTTTCCGCTGTTTTCATGCGTGTATTGTCAATGGCGTTCTGGAGGGCGAGCTGTCGCAGGATGATGGTCTGGCGGCGTTCAAGTCGCCGCATGGCGGCGATGAAGAGCAGGACGGTCATGTAGAAGAGCACGACGAGGAAGTAGAGCACCAGGTCGGTGCCGCGCCCGACGCCCAGCAACTTGCCGATTTGGCTGGACAGGTCGGGGAAGACCACGAAAAGGGCGCCCACGATGAACTGGACGATGAAGAAGAGGCGCCCAGCCAGATGTCCCTTCATGACGAGCAGGACCATCAGGAAGGAGAAGGCCAGGAAGAGCAGGATGATGAGTTGTATCAGCGACATACTACAGTATCTTGTTCAGGATCAGGTCGATGAGGATGTTGAGCGAATTGTACCACTTCTGTCCCTTTTGCTTGGAGTAGCTGGTGTAGCGGATGGAGGTGGGCACTTCACGCCAGGTCAGGCCGTGTGCCTTGACCTGCGAGAGGATTTCGGTGGCATGGGCCATGCGGTTTTCCGTCAAGTCAATGCAGGCCAGCGCCTTGGGACCTAGTGCGCGGAAGCCATTGTGCGCGTCGGTCAGCCACAGACCCGTGAAGGCGTAGTTGACCAGCCTTGCGCAGCGCAGCAGCTGGCGTTTCATAAAAGGTACCTGGGCGAGGTCTTCGGCACGCAGGAAACGCGAGCCCATGGCGATATCGCATTTCTCCAGCGCCGCCAGCAGGGCGGGGATGTCTGCAGGAGAGTGCTGTCCGTCCGCATCAAAATGGACGACGGCGTCTGCGCCAAGGCGCTTGGCATAGTCCATGCCTGTCTGGAGGGCGGCTCCTTGCCCGAGGTTGATGCAGTGGCGGAGGAAATGGACGGGGAGCTCCTTGAGCTGTTCCCATGCGGAGTGCTCGGAGCCGTCGTCCACCACGATGACCTCGTAGTCGTGGTCAAGCAGTTCCTGTACGCTTGTTTTGAGGGCCTTGCCTTCGTTGTAGCAGGGGATGACTATGATAGCACGCTGTGGCATGGCATCCTCCATCGTCATGTGCCAGTGGAGAGGCGCGTGGCCAGCATGGGCGGGAGCCCGTTCTCCAGAATGCGCTTTTGGGCAGCGGCGATATCGTACTTTACACGCAGGATGGTCAGCTCGTCTGTCTCATCGTTGAAGAGGACGGCGCAGGCGCGCGGGTCCTCGTCCCGTGGCTGTCCGACGGCTCCCGCGCCGACCATCGTGCGCCCTTGCTTCGGGACGCGCGTGTTGTGGAGGAAGCCGATGTTGATTTTGTGACCTGGGCGGTGGGTGGCTAGAAGGGGGATGTGGCTGTGCCCGTTGAAGCAGATGCGCTTCTGCTGGAAGAGAAGGTGCATCATGGCAGTTTTGTTTCCCGTGACGTAGATCCATGGTGGAAATGGCTGGCAGGAGGCGTGCGTGACCAGAAAATCCTTTGTTTCCACGTACATGGGCAGGGATTCGAGCCAGGCAAGCTGGTCTGGCTTGAGGATGGAGCGCGTCCACGTGATGACCTTGTTCGCCTCGGCTCGCACGTATCTGGGGTTGTACTGCGTGGGGAAGGCGACGTAGGAGTCGTGGTTGCCGCAGGCGCAGGGGATGTTGCGCTCGCGGAGCGTGTCGATGCACGCGCCAGGGGCGCCGCCGTATCCGACCACATCACCGCAGCAATAGATTTGCTTCACTGAAAGCCTGTCGAAGTAATCCAACGTGGCGTTCAGCGCGTCGATGTTTGCGTGTATGTCTCCCAATATGCCAATCAGCATAACGTCAAGCTGCCTTTTCTAGGTAAAACCATTTGTCATTTTCCGTTTTAAAACTATATTATATCATAGATATTTGCTTAGCGCAAATGACAAATGCGTTTTCTGCGCGTTTGGACGTGTTTTTTCCGTGGAGGTGATTGCGAAATTGTCTCCTGGGTCCCTTCCCAATTCATTTTTTCACACCCCCTCGACTTATGGATAACAACTCCTACGACAATTCCAGGCCACCGAGAAGAAACAATGGTGGCAACAGACGCTTTGGCGGTCCGCGCAATCGTTTTGACGGCAATCGTTTTGACGGCAATGGCGAAGGCAAACGCTTCGATGGCCCCCGCAAGCGTTTTGACAAGCCTCGTAAGCGCTTCGACGACAACGGTGAGGGCGGCGATGGAGATTTCAAGCCCCGCCGCTTCTCTGGTGAGCGCAAACACTTTGACAGCAACCGTGAGGGAGGCGATGGCGAGTTCAAACCACGCCGCTTCCCGAATAATCGCCCTCGCAAGCGCTTTGACAACGATGGTGAAGGCGGTTTCAAGCCGCGCCGTTTCTCTGAAGACCGCCCTCGCAAGCGCTTTGACAACGATGGTGAAGGCGGCGAAGGCGGTTTCAAGCCGCGCCGCTTTTCGGATGACCGTCCCCGCAGGCGTTTTGACGACAACGGTGAAGGCGGCGAAGGCGGTTTCAAGCCTCGTCGCTTCTCGGAAGACCGCCCACGCAAG
>JAFTAC010000614.1 GCA_017458805.1 Victivallales bacterium
ATTTTATATTAAAGGGCAAGGAGATTTTCCTTGTAGTACCGCAGTTCCGCGATGGACTCGCGGATGTCGTCCAGCGCCAGATGCGCCTCCTTCTTGGTGAAGCCAGCCATAATCTGCGGCTTCCAGAGGTTGGCGACGATTTTCAGGGAACTGACGTCCAGGTTGCGGTAGTGGAAATAGGCCTCCAGCTTCGGCATGTAGGCGTACATGAAGCGACGGTCCTGCCCGATGGAGTTGCCGCACAACGGGCTTGCCTTCTCGGGGACATACTGCTGGATGAAGGCAAGCGTCCGCGCCTCCGCCTCCGCCTCGCTGACGCCCTGGGTGCGGACGCGGTCCAGAAGGCCAGAGGCGGTGTGGTGCGAGGTACACCACTCGTCCATGCCAGCCAGAAGAGCCTCTGGCTGGTGCACAGCAAGGACGGGGCCCTCGGCGAGGATGTTCAGCTGGCTGTCGGTGACGATTGTGGCGATTTCAAGGATGCGGTCCTTTTCGGGCCGCAGCCCCGTCATCTCCATGTCAATCCAAACAAGATTGCTCTCGTTCTGCATAACAGTGCCTTTTCAGATCTGCTCCACTTCCTTGATTTTGGCGTCGGCGGCCTTCTGGATGTCCTCGATGGTCTTGTCAGTGAGCTTCTGGATCTTATCGGTCATCTGCTTGGCCTCGTCCTCGGTGATGTCGTTCTTCTGGGCCTTCTTGATGGCCTCATTGGAATCGCGGCGGATGTTGCGGATTTCGACCTTGGCGGCCTCTGCACGCTGCTTGATGACCTTCGTCAGTTCTGCACGGCGCTCTGT
Source organism: Victivallales bacterium (assembly GCA_017458805.1). Taxonomy (GTDB): domain Bacteria; phylum Verrucomicrobiota; class Lentisphaeria; order Oligosphaerales; family Oligosphaeraceae; genus RGIG3456. The sequence goes on from JAFTAC010000614.1 coordinate 801, forward strand.
GCTCAGTTCAGGAACGGGGAGGCGAATGACGCGCCCGTCGCTGGTAGGGGTGATGCCGATGTTGGAGGCCTGAATCGCCTTGCACACGTTGTTGACGATGCTCTGGTCCCAGGGCTGGATGACCAGCAGCAGCGGTTCGGGAGCCGTGATGGCCGCAACGTCCTTCAGCTTCGTCTGGCTGCCATAGCACTCCACCATAATTCCCTCCACCATGGCAGGAGAGGCCTTGCCCGTGCGGACAGTGCCGAAGTCCTTCGCCATGACGTCAACCGTGCGCTTCATCGCGGCGGTCGCGTTGTCGAGGATCTTGCTGGAATCGCCTGATGCGGCAGGTGCGTTGCCACCCTTGTTGTTATTGCCACCTTTGTTGTTCTTTCCCATGATAATAACTCCTTTTGTTTATTAGGACTATGTTGGATTGAAAAAAATCAATGAACCAGCGTGGCGGCGCTCAGGTCGCCGCTGATGATTTTCGCCAGCACGCCTGGCTCGCCGAACTTGAAGACTAGAATCGGAAGGCTGTTGTCCTGACAGATGGAGAAGGCGGTGAGATCCATCACTTTCAGGTGGTCGGCCAGCGCCTTGTCATACGAAAGCTCCTCATAGCGTGTCGCCGTCGGGTCCTTCATCGGGTCGGCTGAGTAGATACCGTTGACCTTCGTGCCCTTGAAGACTGCGTCCGCCTTTATTTCGCAGGCGCGAAGCGCGGCGCAGGTGTCTGTGGTAAAATAGGGATGGCCTGTGCCAGCGGCGAAGAGCACCACCGTGCCCGCCTCAAGCAGCTCCACGGCTTTGCGCTGGTCGAAGGGCTGCAAGATGCCGTTGATGGCAAACGCGCTCTGGATTTCCGCCTTGACGCCGATGGACTCCAAGGCATCCCTCATGGCCAATGCGTTCATGCAGGTGGCGAGCATCCCCATGTTGTCCGCGCAACTGCGGTCCATGCCAGAACGGCTGCCCGCTAGTCCGCGGAAGATGTTACCAGCCCCGAGGATAATGGCGGTCTGACAGCCGCACTCCACGGCCTCCGCCACACGCTTCGCCACATTCACGGTGGCGTCGGGGTCGATGCCGAAGCCGTCCTTGCCCTTCAGCATCTCGCCGCTGATTTTAAGAAGTATTCGTTTGAACTTCATATAATTTCCTTGTAATGAAACACTTGAATGTTTTGACGATTGTGTTGGCCAGCCAGAGACGAGCTGGCTGCCCATATTACAGATTCCAGCCGCAGTCGCGGAGCAGCTGCTCGAAGCGGCGGCCATAGTTCACATAGTTCGCATAGCGGATTTCATCGGGGCTGGCCTGCGCGTTGCCGTCGTGATAGACTGCACCCAGGTGTGGCTCCATTGAGAAGCCGCCATCATAGCCGCGCTTGCGCAGGTCCGTGACAATGGCGCGCACATCGCCCTCGCCGTCGCCTGCGTAGGTGAACTCGCATTTCGGACGCACGCAGTCCATGCGGGATTCCTCGATGCAGATGGCGTCCTTGATGTGGACATAGACCACGAATTCGCGCACGTTGCGGTAGAACTCCCACGATGACTGCGTCGGATAGGGCTTCTCGCCAATCCAGCGGTAGTTGAAAGTTGGGTTGCCCGTGTCGTAGATGAGCTTCAGGTTCTCATGGTTGACATTCTCCAGCAGCTTCAAGGTGTGCTTGAAGGAGAGCCCGCCGTAGTTCATGCAGTTCTCGTGGCCGTAGATGATGCCGTTGTCCGCACAGATTTCAACGAGCTGGCGCACTTTCTTGAAGATGATGGCCTCCAGTTCGGGGTTGTCGGGTTCCTCCTCCTGGAAGGGGGTTTTGAAGCTCATGCCGCGCATGATTTTGATGCCGAGTTTCTTCATGCGTGGAAGTGCGCCGTTCAGCTCGTCCAACGACGCCTGGAAGTCTGCGTCGCTTCGGGGGTGCTTGCCCCAGTTGGCGACACTGCTGCCGAAGCAGTTGATGGAGACGCCCGCTTCGGCGAGCTGCGCGCACATCGCGTCAAACTCCTCGTCCGTCAGCGTGGACAGGTTCTTGCCGTTGATGTTACGGCATTCGATGTATTTCCAGCCTAGCTCCTTCGTCGCTTTGATCTGCGTGGCGAAATCGGCGCTTGCCTCATCGGCAAATCCAGTCAAAAACATAAATTACCTCATTGGTTTGGGATTATTCACATTCTTGCTATAAGATAATTAGTTTCCTCTCCAATTCAAATATCCCCAGTAGATTTTGTTTAGAAAGCGAGTTTTCTTCCATATTTCATTTGACAATCTCCCATTCAACGTATATTTTATAGTGATTGTCATTTATTCCCTAATTATAAACCAACCAATCACACAACAAGGAAATTGACATGACGGACGTTAAATTGACCGCGAAGGAAAAGAAACTCGCCATCAACGGCGGCAAACCCGTGTTTAAGGGCGCCTTCCCTGCATGGCCCCAGTTCAACCCCAAGACCGACAAGGCCGTGCTGGACATCCTGCACAGTGGCAAAGTCAACTACTGGACGGGACAGGCCGCTGGTGAGGATCCTCACTTCTCAATCGGCATGAAGTTCGAGAGAGAATGGGCGAAGTGGCTGGGCGTCAAGAACGCCATCAGCGTCACCAACGGAACCGCCGCCCTCCACGTCGCTCTGGCCAGCCTGGGCGTCGGCCCTGGCGACGAGGTCATCTGCACCTCCTATAGCTTCATCGCATCCAGCTTCTGCGCCCTGCAGGCAGGCGCCCTGCCCGTCTTCGTCGATGTGAGCACCGACCACCTGCTCGACCCCACCAAGATTGAGGCCGCCATCACCGAGCGCACCAAAGCCATCGTGGTCGTTCACCTGTATGGCATGGTTGCCGACATGGACCCCATCATGGCCATCGCCAAGAAGTACAACCTGTACGTGATTGAAGACTGCGCACAGTGCTTCGGCGGCATCTACAAGGGCAA
>JAFTAC010000615.1 GCA_017458805.1 Victivallales bacterium
CGCTCTCGGTGGACGGTCTGAAGGCGGCTGTCAAGAAGTTCCGCGACCTGAAGGATGAAGCGGGCCGTCTCCTGAATGCAACCCCCGCCATCCTGCTCGTCTCCTCCACCAACGAGGTCACCGCAGGCCAGCTCTACAACGACCAGTACCTCATCGCCACAGGTGTGGGCAGTTCTGCGGCCACCGCCACCAATGGAAACCCCTTCCAGCACAAGTACAAGCCTGTCGCCACCGCCTACTTGGAAGACAGTTCCTACACGGGCCACAGCGCCACGGCCTACTACCTGCTCTGCAACCCAGCCCTCCGCGCCGCCATCCAGGTCTGCTTCCTGGACGGCGTGCAGACGCCCACCATCCAGTCCAGCGCCATGGAATTCAACACCCTGGGCATCCAGTTCCGCGCCTTCTTCGATTTCGGAGCGGCGAAGATGGATCCGCGCGCGGGTGTCAAAGTCACTGGTGCATAACCCACCTTAACACCATAAGGAACCACCACTATGAGCAGAACAGCAACTTACGTGCAGCAAGGCACCCGCATCAACTACACGGCGGGAAGCGACATCGCGGCGGGCACCCCCGTCAAAATCGCAAACGGCCTCTATGGCATCGCCGACCGCGACATTGCCAATGGCGAGACCGGTGCACTCACCATCGAGGGCGTATATCGCTTTACGGCGGCAGGTGCGATTACCACGGGAACCCCCGTCTATCTTTCCAGCGGCAAGGTCACCTCCTCCGCAGGAGAAGGCACCTGCATCGGAGTGGCACTGGAGGCGGCCACCCAGGACGGGGATGAAATCCTCGTGAAACTCAACACGCTACCATTGGCTCCCGCCGCAGCAGCAGCTTCCAACGCCACCACGTAGTAAACCTGTGCCCTGCATAGCAGCCCTGGAATGCCTTCTTTCAGGGTAGGTGCTTACTTCTTGTTCTACCTCTTCCTCTGTTATGCAGGGCATCTCATACAACAATCCACATCACCATGTCCATCTTCCATCCAGGCAGGGCAATCCTTAACGAAGTTGCGGCTGCGGCCAGCGAAGAGATTATCTTCACACCACAAAAAGGCACGGGCATCGTCATCCGCGCTCGCATCGGCGAGAAACTCTTCAAGACCGCCCAGGGCAATGTCCCCGTGAATATGCTGGCCAGGCGCTTCATCGTCTTCAAGAACGACCTGCCTGGATTTCCGGGAAAAGGGGACACCATCACCTGGAAGGAGCGCACCTACAAACTCTCCCATCCTGACGGCGGCCCAGTCTGGCGCTGGCACGGAAATGACGGCACCTCCATCGCAATCTACGCCATTGACTTCGGTACAGCCCAATGACCACGCAACACACACCAGCTTTGCTGGCGGCTCTGGAGACCGCCACCATCGTAAACGCCCACTGGAGCGAAGACAACACCAAGCCCACATGCCTGGCACGTCTCACCCCCTTGGTCAACTCCACAGATGGCACCGAGTACCTGCCAGTGGCATATGCCATCCCCGTCGCCCACACGCTCAAGCGAATCTCCCGCAATCAGTATGGAAACACCCTGGAGGTCGCATTCATCCTGGTGGCGGAGGCGGACGGCGAGACGGAGGCGCAGTCTCTCTTGGATGATTTCCACGCAGCAGTCAAGGCTGTTCTGGACAGGGGAACCTCCAGCGGCGTTCACTACATCTCGGCGGACATCGTCGATCCCTACGACTACGACCTGTTGGCCAACTCCGGCATTTTCCGCTGCCAGGCCAACTTCCAGATTATGATGGCCACGGAGAATCAGTAGTATGGACATCAAGTTGTCAATCGAGAAGATTGTCTTCCACCCGGAGAAGGTGGCGCAGGTGATGCGCAGAAAGACAGCCTCTGTCTTGCGCAGTGGCGTCAAATACCTGCACAAGACCGCCAAGCGCATGATTCGCAGCAGCCAATACCCCTCCAAACCAGGGCAGCCACCCCATACCCGGGGAAAAGGAAAGCCACTACAGAATGCAATCCATTCGGAGTTTGACGACAGTGCCCTGGTGGGTACCGTAGGAATCGCCCCATCCCTGGGATCCAAGAAGCGCATCTCCTCCATTGCCGCCATCCACGAATTCGGGGGCAAAGGCAACGCCACGCCAGACGGTCGCTATAAGGTCGGCGACTGGGGACCCATCGAACTGACGGGACGCCTCACGCCCAAGCAGAAGACCCGATGGAACGCCCTGGCACTGGTCCATCGGTTCACGCTTCTGAAGACACCCGGTCAGGCGGCCCGGGCGAATTCCTTGGCCAGCCGCTTCTTCGGAAAGCCGCTGAAATCCACATCCACATATCCTGAAAGACCCTTCCTGGCTCCGGCATTGAAGGCCGCCTGGCCCAAGATAATGGAGAAATTCGGAACCCCAACCCCATAAGGAATCACAGCCATGCCAACTCTCAAACTCGGATTTGAATGCAAACTTTACATCGGAACGGCGGGAGCAGCCCCCTCCACTGAACTGAAGTCCATCTCGGATGTCTCCCTCACCCTGGAAACGCCTTCTGTCGATGCCACCACGCGCCTCACTGGCAAGTTCAAGACATACATTCCAGGCATGATCGACGTGGGACTAGAGTTCAAGATCCATGCCGATTCCTCCGACACCGGGCTCACCACCCTTCGCACTCAATGGCTCGCCCGCGGCGCCGTCGCCGTCAAGGTGGACCTTGGCGATGGAACCTACTTCCAGTCCGATATGATCATCGAGAATATGTCCAACGAACAGGGCACTGAGGACATCGTCTCCTACAGCGTGTCGATGAAACCCACCGTCACCTCGACGGAATTCCTGCCCACCATCGGCTCTGGCTCCGGTTCCGGCTCTGGTTCCGGATCTGGCTCTGGTTCCGGCTCTGGTTCCGGATCTGGCTCTGGCACTGGCGGCTAACGCTTGGCAACACAAAAAAATAACTGCGGGTCCCGCCTCGGGACCCGCATAAAAACAGGACAAAGCAATGAAGGCATTTGAAGACGCAAAGGGCCGCACTTGGCCCATCAACATAACTGTTTCCGCCAGTCGACGCATCCGCGACCTGGCAGGCATTGACTTCGGAAACCCAAACACTCTGGCCGACGGCGACACTCTCACCCGCCTCTCCACGGATATGGTCCTGCTGGCGGACGTGCTCTATGCCGCCCTGCTGCCGGATCTTACCGCAAAGAACATCACCAAGGAGGATTTCTGCGACAACATCTATGGCGACACCCTCAACACCGCCATCTTCGCCCTGCTGGAAGCCGTCTCGGATTTTTTCCCGAAGGCGCAGGGGAATCTGCTGAAGCGGGTACTCCAAAGCGCCAGGGAAACACAGGAAAAGATGGCAGGCCAAGCTATGGAAGAACTGGAAAAGGCATTGACGCCTGCCGATTCGCAGACGAACTCGCGGGAATCTGCGGGGTAGATCCCGCCAACCTCACCCTGCGAACGCTCACGGCCATGGCGCAGGGGAGGCAGCGTAGCGAATGGAACCGCACATCCGCGCTGCTGGCGATGATCTTCAATGCACATCGGGCCGGCGGAACTGCCGCAAAACCATCGGACTTCAATCCCTTCAAGCAGGAGGCCGTGATGGTCATCGGCAGGGAGGACGCCAAGAACATCTTCCGCCAAATCGCGGAAGGCAAGCCAATCAGACTACCAGACCGCAATTCTGGCACCTAATGCGAACGAGGAGAAAAGCAGATATGAAGCAAAAGTCACTTCTTTTCCGGACGATGGTAAATAGGGACGGAATAGAATTGTCCCGTTGTCTGATGTATTTCCTGCTGCTTCTGGTACTCCTTGATTCTTCCAGCCTCGGTCAATTCCCCGTGAATGCAAAGATCGCCAAAAATGCGATCTCTGTCAACAAAGTAGCCTTTAACATAATCAGGTCCATAGCCGAAATCCACAATGAAATTGCTGTGTTCATTGATGAACTCCGCATCAAGGTTCTTGAACTCTTCAGGCCATTCATAATCAGGGTACCGTTTGCCGTCTCTGAGGTCCTTGACATAAAAACATGGGGAACCAATGCAATGGCCCCAAACATGAATTTCGTATAGTGTCTCACACATAGTCAACCTCCAGGCAAATCTATGGCTGATATTAAAAATATAAATGCTGGTTCTGCCGTTGTCAATCTCATTGGCAATGCAAATCAGTTGTATGATGCACTGGGAGCAACG
>JAFTAC010000616.1 GCA_017458805.1 Victivallales bacterium
ATACCTGGGACAAAGGCAACTTTGGCAGCAGGGGTATCATGATAGGCTCTGCTTGAGTCGTCGCTTTATCGACTCCGTGGAGCGTTACATTGCTTACAATCCTCTGAAACATGAGCTATTGAAGAACCAGTCGCGTGTTTTTCATGTTATGGAACCCCTACTTGCGGAGCGTCTCGACCCTGCCGACTATTGGAAGGGGATAGGAAATCTGGCGCTTCTTGCACCAGATGTGCCGATTGCCTCATTAAGAGTTTCACGTTCAATTAAGGACTTCAGTATGATACTTGAGTATGTTTCAGAATTAGCTAATAATGGCTATTCAATACTTTCTGGTTTCATAAGCCCCGGTGAGATTGCAGTGCGAGATATGCTTCTCTTGAAACCACAGGCACGGATTATTCACATTCTCTCGGATACCATGCCTTGTAATTACAAGCCAGATTCTCAATATCTAATCTCCTTGCAGGAAGGGCGGTTATTAGAGATTGCGCGAGGGAACGCACCAGACGAGTTCTCGCGGCAGGGCTGCCTCCAATTGAACGAGGAGATAGTTGAAATCGCAAAAGCGGGGCAGGGAGTATGCTTGTATTTCAAATAGCGCGGAACGGAGCCCGCGCTTCTCCATGCCGCGCGGGACGGAGCCCGCAGCGTGGAGATGCGCCAGCACTGTCTGGCGCAACGATGCGGAGCCGAGCCCGCAGCGTGGAGATGCGCCAGCACTGTCTGGCGCAACGATGCGGAGCCGATCCCGCAGCGTGGAGATGCGCCAGCTCTGTCTGGCGCAACGATGCTGCGCCGAGCCCGCGCTTCTGCAAAAAGCTGGGTGTATCCAAAATCAAAAGGAAAAACGAAATGAAACCGAAATGTGCTTTGACGAAAAAGGTCAAGAAGATGTTGCAGTCGCGTCGGTTGCAACTGGGGTGGTCGTTCACAAGAATGGCGAAGTACTTTGGGATTGAGGTATCGACCTACCGCAACTGGGAGAATGGAAAGACCACCTATGTCCAGTCCGACAAGCAGCAGCGGCTGGTTCGGAGCTTTATTTTCGGTGACGCCTCTCAGGTTTCAAGTGACTCCACAGAGGTTGCTTCAGCGCATGACCAGGAGTCCTTGGACAATTGCCTGGCCTTGGTGTCGAAGATATACACCTTGTTGTCTTCGGACAGGGAACTGCTTGACGACTATAGTCGTGCGCTGAAAGGGAGCCTGGGGGAAATTATGGCGCGTTATGTGGAGGCTGATTCGATTCCGTTGGCGGAAACTCCGAGAGGATGACCTCGGTGAAGGTGATTTCGCCCGTGTCATCCTGTCCAGAGACACCGCATTGGATGGAGACGAATGCTGCATTGTCGGGGGAAAGCACGTAGCCATAGGTGGTTTCCTCTTTGCCAGTGTTGGGAAACTTCAGGTGGAGGTTGACGCTGTGGCTAAGCCACTTGTGGTTGGCGTCCTGGAAGCAAAGCGCAGCGGAGATGCGTCCTTGGGTACTGGTGTTGCCGCCCTTGACACGATAGACGTAGAAGACACCTGGCTTGGCGGGAATGGTCTGGTGGAAGCAACCGCGCTTGACCTTGCGGGCTAAGGCTTTCCCGTTGCCGATGACGCCAGTTCCTGGCGCTGGCTGTTTCTTGTCATCCTCCAGCTGCCAGAGGGACCAGTGGTTGCCTTCGCCGCTGAAGTGTGGGTCTGGGGCAAGGTTTTGAGCGGGGGCGGGGATGATGTTCTGCAGGTTCTTGAGTGCGATGATGGTCTGCGATAGGCCTTGGGCGTCGGGGGCCTCATCCCAAGTGCCTAGGACCTTTGAGTGTGTGGAGCCTTTCCACCAGCAGCGTTTTTCGCCATAGACCCAGATGTAGGGCTCTGCCTCCTCCATGGCGCCGAGGAAGTTTCTGGCGAAGAACCTGACCTTTCCCTGTTCTTCCATTTCGGGGAGGAGTGCCTGGTAGTAGATGTAAGTCGGTTTGGCAG
>JAFTAC010000617.1 GCA_017458805.1 Victivallales bacterium
ACGACCTCGTGGAAAGGCAGGATGGCGGAGAGCCCCTTCTCCTGGTTGCGCTTCTTCTCCGGGTTGATGCCCACCGCCAGAATCACCTTGTCAAACATTGTCTCCGCCTTCTCCAGTATCGAAAAGTGGCCGATGTGGAAGGGATTGAAGGAACCTGCGTAGATGCCGACGCGCGGGCGGCGCCTCTCCAGATAATCCACCAGGAACTTCATGTTCGCCTTGCAGTCGCTGAACTTACGCGCAAAGCGGTTGAAGAAGGCGCGGCGCCCTTGGCGGTACTCCTTGACGTTCAGGTACTGGAACTCCCTGAATATCTGGTACTCGTAGGCAAGCAGATCGACGGGGCTGCCATGGATGATGATCTGGCAGTCGAAGTCGTGGAACTTGCCCGCCAGCTGGCTGACTGCATCCTGTGTGCAGGTGGAGAGGATGGCCTGGCGCACGCGGCTTGCAACCTCAGAGGGCACGGGATTCCCGCACTGCCCCATAAGGTAGTCGAACGCCTCGACGGATTTCGCCTCGCTGTCCTTCCCCTGCGGATACCAGACGATGTCATGGAAGAGTGCGGTCAGCAACAGCTCAGCTGCCATCTGCTGGTCTTCCCAGGCGCGGTCACGGATGGCCTCGCAGATGTCCAGCAGGTGGTCGAGCGTGTGGAAGAAGCGGTGGGGCTGCATGTAGGCGCGGAAAATGGCGCGTGTCAGCCCACCGCCCAATTCAAGGTTGTAGGGGTTGCACTGGGAGAGTATCTCCAGTATCAGCTTTTCCTTGCGCCTGGGGGATTCCCCCGTATGGGGGAAGGTGATGTTTGCCATGACAGCGGAATGAGTCATATTGAAGCGGTTTGGTGTTTTGGGGAGTGGTATGTGGGCAATAATATACACTGGTCGGCGATGTTTTTCAATCCAAAGGATATTCAATTGAAAATCCGTGGTTGCGTAATGCAGTTTTCTGAATATATTATAAAGGTAGTTCCTTTGAACTACTTCCAAGAACAAAAAACGCTAACGATTGACTTATCCAACACTATGGAACCCGCAAAGGAAAAAACGAAATTGCAATGGTTCAAGGAAGGCTTCACGATGCTGAAGTCATTCATGCAAGAGGAACTTTGGACGAAGGATGTCACCAGGCTTTCCGCAATCAAGCGGGCCCTGTTCGCCGTCTGCCGCGTCGTTATGATTGTGGCGAAGGGGTTCCAGCAGGACAACTGCATGCTGCAGGCCTCCGCGCTTACCTACATCACGCTGGTCTCCCTGGTTCCCATGCTTGCCATCATGTTCTCCTTTTCAAAAGGTCTTGGCATGCAGAACCTCCTGCTGGATTCCGTCGGACTGGAACGTTATGAGATTGTGGACCAGGACAATGAACGGCACTGGGAGTACAAATTGAAAGAGTACGGCCAGCCTGCGGCGGAGACGCAGGAAGAGGCCACGCCAGTCGTGACTAGCGACCAAGGGCTTGCGCAGAAACTGCCGCCGCCCATGCAGGAGGCCATCGTAAAAATCTTCCAGTATGTCGAGAACACCAGTTTCGCGGCGCTGGGGCTTATCGGTTCCGTGATGCTGCTCTTCAGCGTCATCGGCTCCATGGCAAAACTGGAGAACAGCTTCAATCAGATCTGGGGTGTGAAAAAGCCGCGCACCTACCTTCGCAAATGCAGCGAGTACCTGGTCGTGCTGCTGCTGGTCCCCATTGTATTTCTGGTCGCCACCAGTATGAACACCCTGCTTCTCTCCAACAAATACATTGCCTTCCTGCAGAACAACTACGGCACCATTGCCTCCCTGATTCAGGTCCTCGTGCGCATTATCGGCTATCTTTTCATCCTCTGTGCATTCGGCTTCTTCTATATGTTCATGCCAAACACACGCGTCAAGCCCGTGCCCGCCCTCATCAGCGGCATCTCCGCGGGTCTGATATGGTTCGGTGTGCAGTGGGCCTACTTCCACCTGCAGGTTGGTTTGACAAAATACAACTCCATCTACGGCACATTCGCCGTGGTTCCCTTCTTCCTTGCATGGCTCTACGCCAACTGGAGCATCATCCTCTTCGGTGCAGAACTCTGCTTCGCACTCCAGAACCACCGCACCATCCAGATGGAAAAGGCCTCGGAAAACGCACCGACAGGCGTCTGCATTGTACTTGGGCAGCTTATCATGTTCGAGACCTGCAAGGCATTCCACCAGGGCAAGGGACCCTGGTCGCCAGTTGAGTTTGGCCTGGAGCAGGGCATCCCCACGCGCTTCATCCGTCACGTCGTCGATGTGCTTGCCAAGTCGGGCATTCTTGTCAAGACCTCGCAGGACAACTCCACCCAGGACTTCTACCTCCCTGGCAAGGACATCGCCGAGCTTAGTCCCGCCGACGTGGAGGAGGCCTTCCGTGGCGCCCAGTCCCTGGACACCAAGATGTACGTCACCCAACTGCCTGCCCTCCTGCGGGACAAGTACCACCAGATCTACCAGTCCTATGCCAGCAGCCTCGCTTCCATGAAGTTCGGCAATTTGATTGCACAGGATGTTGCCAAATGAGACTCTTCGTCATTCTAGCTCTTCTTGCAGCTGGCAGGCTTTGGGCAACCACCATGCGCCTGATGGTATGCATTGCGCCTCAGGTTGAGTCGGTGCGCGCCATTGTGGGAACCGATGCGGATATCAGCGTGCTTGTTCCCCCTGGGGCCAGCCCCGAAACCTACTCGCCATCTGCCAAGGAACTCAAGCGCTTGGCGGACACGCACATTCTTTTCACCATCGGAGCCCCGATCGAGGCGGCTCTGATCCCTAAAATCCACCGATCCTTCCCCGCAGTCCGCATCATCAACACAACAGTTGGCATGGCCTTCCGTGAAATCGACGAGGAGGATAGCCATCACCATAGCCATCACCATAGCCATCACCATAGCCACAACCATGCTGGCCATGACCCGCATGTCTGGCTCAGCATCGCCAATATGAAAAGCCACTCCGCAATTGTTCTACGTGCCCTCTCTGAACTCGCCCCTGACAAGGCAGCGGTCTTCAATGATAATTTCAAAGAGTATATCCAAAAACTGGACCAGCTCTCGCAGGAGATTTCAGCCTTGATGAAGCCCAAAGCAGGTTCCACCATCATGGTCTTCCACCCCGCCTTCGGCTACTTCCTTGACGAATATGGCATTCGCCAAATCTCCATCGAGGCGGACGGCAAGCAACCCTCCGCAAAACACCTGGCGCACTTGACGCAAGTCATCAAAACGCAGGGGCACAGGTATCTTTTCATCCAGCCCCAGACCAACGACAACGACGCGCGGTCTCTCGCCAAGGCCCTTGGCCTCAGCGTGAAAACGCTCAATCCGCTTCCATCCGAATACTCCGCTGGCCTGAAGGCCATCGCCCAGACCATTGCCGCACCCACACCATGACAGATTTCGCCGTCCAGATCCATGACCTCTGCTTTGCCTACGACAGCACAGAGGTCCTCCACAACATCGAACTAGCCATTCCGCAGGGTAGCTACACGGTCATCGTCGGTCCAAATGGCGGCGGCAAAACCACCCTGCTGAAGCTCATGCTGGGGCTTCTGAAGCCCATCTACGGTTCCGTCTCTGTCTTGGACAGTTCCCCCGAAGAGGCGCGGCGGCAGGTCTCATACGTCCCACAGGCATTGCAGTTCGACAGCCAGTTCCCCATCTCCGTTGGTGACGTGGTTCTCATGGGGCGCGTCAACCGCCACCTATTCGGCATGTACAGCCGTCTGGACAAGGAGGTCGCCCGCAAATCCCTTGCACAAGTGGGACTTGACGGCTTCTACGCCCGCCCCTTCAAATCCCTCTCTGGTGGCGAACGCCAGCGTGTCCTTGTGGCGCAGGCCCTGGCGGCGGAACCGAAACTGCTGTTGCTGGACGAACCAGGCGCCAGCCTCGACCCCGACAACCGACTACAACTCTACAAACTGCTGGGCACTCTCACACCAGAGCTGACCGTCGTGCTCGTTTCCCATCACCCCAATGTAGTCTGCTCCGTCGCAACGCATATCATCTGCGTCAACAGGACAGCCGATTTCCACCGCATTGAGGAGGTGAGCCCCGATGCCCTCGCCAACGGCTCCTGGGCGCACATCAGGCACGCCAACTGCCCTGTTGAGGACAACTCGCTGGCCGCCACACACTCCCCCCACTCGGGCAAGCACATACATTAGTTTTTTATATGCAGTTCTTCCTTGATGCCATTTCATACGATTTTCTCCAGCGGGCAATTCTTGCGTCCCTGCTGGCCTCCGCCGCTTGCGGCGTTTTGGGGGCGTACATCGTCGCACGGCGCAACAGCTACATGCTTGGCGCTGTCTCACATTCGCTTCTGGGCGGCATTGGCCTGGCACTCTTCTGCCAGAACGTGCTGGGCATTGCATTCTTCACGCCGTTCTGCGGTTCCATCGTGGCAGCAGTGGCAGTCTCCACCGCCATCACATTTCTGACCGCCCGCAAAAATGCCCGCGAAGACACCGTGCTCAGCGCGGTCTGGACCGCTGGTGTCGCTGTCGGCCTCTGCTTTGTCGCCGCCATCCCTGGCTATTCCGTTGATTTAAACTCATATCTCTTCGGAAATATCCTAATGGTTTCATCCACAGAGCTTTGGCTGATGCTGCTGTTGGACGTTCTCATCCTGCCGCTGACCTTCCTCTTCCACAGCCGTTTTCTAGCCTACTGCTTCAACGAAGAGGGGCTTGCTCTGCGCGGTGTCTCTACTTTGCTTACCTCATGGCTGCTCAACGTCCTAACGGGGCTTGCCATTGTGTTGCTTTCCCAAACCGTCGGCATTGTGATGGTGCTGGCATTGATGGTGCTTCCCGCCGCCGCTGCGGCGCGTCTCTCGCGTACCCTCCCGCAAATCATGCTTCTGGGTACGCTCTTCTGCCTCGTCTCCTGCCTTGCAGGCATGGCCATTAGCTATTCGCCCGAATGGCCTGTCGGCGCTGTCATCATTTTGGTGGCAGGCTTCATCTACCTTGTTGCATCATGCATCTCATACGCCATTGAGGCACGCCAAAGAAGCCAGAAACAGCCGCTGTAATCACGGCCTATTTCTTCCGAGGCCCCATGTTGATGTCCCGCAGTTTGTACAGGCGTCCCGAAGCACGCTCATGCATAAGGAAGCGGTTGAATGCATTGAGAAGGGATTCGCTGCCAGGAGGCATAAGGGCTCCGAGCAATCCTTGCGTGAAAGGAGCCTCCAATAATGGAGCCGCCAGTCTGGAATCCCTGCTTGCGTAGTATTCTGCCTCCATAATCTCCGTAATCATCACATCCGCCTTGCCCTCGGCAATCAGCCGGGGAATCTCCTCGTTGACAGGGTGGATGAGAAGCGTGGCCTTCGGCAGATTCGCCCGTGCGAACTTCTCATTGAGCCCGCCTGGATTTTCCATGACCCGAACCTCTGGGCGGTTGATGGCCTCCAGGTTGGGGTATTTTGCAACATCCTCCGCGCGGCAGAGGAGGGTCTTTCCGTTTCGCAGATAGCCATTGGACATCAGTGCCTGCTGTTTCCGCGCCTCTGTGATGGTGATGCCGCAGAGGGCCATGTCGAATTTGCCCGCGAGCGTATCCTCCATCAGCGTCGGCCAGGTGGTCGGAACATAGACGAGTTTGACCTCAAGGTAGGATGCGAAATCCTCCGCCAGCATTGCGTCAAAGCCAACATATTCTTTTGTTTTGGGATCAAGAAAGGACATGGGCTGATAATCCCCCGTCGCCCCTACCAGCAGAACCCCCCGCTGTTGAACTGCCTGAAGGCTTGCTCTCTGTGGCAATGAATGACAAGCACAAAGAAATAAACTCAGGATAAGTATTGAACTATAAAGTATTCTTAAACTCTTTTGTTTCATAAAGACATTTCCTTTTAAACATGAGTGATGAATTACTTGATTTGTGTTTGTGTGCATTGTTGTCTCCGTTGACTACTTCTACCAGCATGTAACGATATAGCATGTCGTCACTTGCATGCTTATGAAACCTCTCTTATTTACACAAGAGGACAAGCGTTTCGAAAGCCTTCATCTCCAGCGTGATTTCGCTGGCGTTCTCTGCCACGATGTCGCCCGAGTAGATGTCCTCCACGCGGCATTTGCGCGGAAGACGGATGGTCTTCCTGCCAGCTGAACGCGCGTTGATGGAGACAATGCTGCCGCCGGCGCAAAGATTCTCACGCATGTCGCAATAGATGTGGATGCCCTTCTTTCGCGCATACTCGCGGAGGAACTCCGTATCCAGCGTTGCCGCACCATAGAAGAGTACATTTCCCTTTTCGGCGACGGCGACCGCCCCGTTGTCGGAGTAGTTGCCAAACACCTTGGCAGAGGCGTCTTCCACGGCAAAGCGCGGGTTGACCTCGTATGAGCTTCCAAAAGAGCGGCCCTGAATCCAATCAAGTTTCAGGAAGCCAGGTTTTGTGTTAGCGATGGTCATGCCCGCCAGTTTGCTCATGGCTGCGGTGTTGAAGCCGTTGCCGTCGATGAACCCAGCCCCGTAGGTGATAATGGTTGGAGTGTTGTGCTTGCGCAGTGAAGCAAACGCCCTCTCAAGCTCTTCTGAATCCGCGAAGGCATTCAGGAAGATGACCATCTTGTATTTCGATGCAACCTTCTTGACATCAGGGAGAAGAATGATGTCAACAGGTGCGCCGATCTGGTTCAAAGCCTCCCGCTGGTAGTAGAGAAGCTCGCCCGAAAGCGTCAGCACAGAACGGTCAAGTTCCGTCAATTCGCCCCTGTAGTTGTAGCAGAAGGCGCCGTCGCACTCCATGCCATGCTTGGCACGTGTTGAGGCCAGATACTTGATGGAGGCGGCATCAACGACAGCGGCGATTTCCGCTGTCGGGTCAAGCCCCTTCTCCATCAGGTACTGCCCCGCCTTGACGGTTTTGGCGAACAACTCGCGGATTTGCGGGGCGTCCAGTTCGTTTCCGCCTGCAAGCGGCAACTGGTTCAAGGGCATCTTGTGCGCCAAATACATCCCAAGATTCCGCTTCAGGAGATTGAGAGTGTGCTCCATGGTGACGGTCTGGTTGAACCCTGCTGGCGGCGTGAGGTGCGTGCGCGTGTCATCTTCCAGCATGGAGAGCTTTCCGGCCTCGCGGATGGCGGCGAAAGGCTTCATCTCGCCATTGGGCAGCCCCAGCGGACGAAGGCCATAGCTGTTCGGTGAAAGGAAAAAGTCCACGTCGGGCGAGTTCAAGAGAAGGGACAAGGCATTGTGTCCACCACCGTTCACACACTGTCCAATATTCGCGTATTCAAGGAGATAGCCATAGTAGCAGCCAACAAGTTTGTTGCCGCTGCACGCCTTCTTTGTTGCCTCGGCGATACAACGTATGCACTCGGCGACGCTCTCGTTGTAGTAGTCGTCATAGAGCATGTCGATGGCATCCCGCTTCGGGTTGCGGAAGATGCCGCCGTCGGAGGCGGCGCGCGCCTCCATGCCAGGCACCTCCTCCACCTTGACGCCATGCGCAGCAGCATACCTGATGAAGTCCCGCCTGGCGTTGACGCCGAAATCGGCGCATTTGGTGGTGGAATGGCACTCCCATCCCTGCCACTCGCAGGAGATGCCCCCCATCAGGTTGTACAGCACAATCTTGCTGCCAAAGTACTTCTCGCAGTGGTTAACGAAGGCGGTCAACGCACGCCGCGCGTCAGCCCGCACATCAGGGTCGGAAAAGGTGACCGTCGAGACGTAGTAGGCGTACTTGCTCCCGTCATTTGCCCTGGAGATACGATCAGGATAGAGCTTCTCATACCATGTGGCTGGCTGGCACCAGACATAGACACCCAGCATGGAGTCGGGATAGAGATCCATCAGCCGACTTAGCATGCGGTCCACACCCGAAAAATCATATTGGTCTGGCCCCTTCCACCAGTCGGTCTCCCATGAACCGCCTGCGCGGGCAGCCACGACGTTGAAGGGAGAGTTCTTCCCCTCCATGCCGCTTGGCACGGAAAACTGCTGCTTGTACTGGTGGCATGTGAGGATGTTGAAGTAAAAGGGCTTGCCGTTGAGCATCGGTACGGGGCCAGCTGCCGTCCGTGCAAGTTTCAGCACGGCTGTCTCCCCAGGGACAACCCGTTCGGGGCTGGAAACCACCACAACCCTGTTGCCAGTGGTGCTCCGCCCATAGACGCTGAAGCTCCATCTGCCCTGTTGCGCAAGTCCGTAAAGCGTCATATTAGTGGGGGAAAAGCGGATGGTGACGCTTCCGTCGGGATGCAACACGCCACCCAGTTCATGAATTGTTCCGCTAATGCTTCTGGTCAGTGCGCTGTTGGTCGTGGTGTATGTGCCATGGATTATCTCTGTGCCCGCAAGAGCGGGAGTGCCCCGAAAGATGGCCTCCACTTCGCATTCTTTGATGACACGGCAAGTGACCTCGACTTTGCCATTCAGGGAACTGATGGAGGTGTATTGAGGAATGACATTCGTCCAGGGTGAAGCTGGCGGACCAGGAAACGTCTCCACCTTCGCCCACTTGCAGTCGTATTCGGGCTTTGTCCAGTCAGCATCGGGGTGTTCTGTGGAGCCAACGCCTTCCGCAGGCGTAACCACCAGATGCCGTCCATTTGAAAAGACCATCTGCAAATCCAGCATCAGACCGCCGATGCCGCTCGCGTTTTCGTATACCATGCAAAGGGCGTTCTTGCCTGTCTTGAAAAACTCTTTTGGTATCTCGACTGAATCTCCATTGCGCCAGTAAGCGCTCCACTGGTGGTCAATTTTGCGCCCATTCAGCCATACGGCCACCAGCTTGTCGTCGCAGACAGTCTGGAGCAGGTTTATTTCAGGAATGGCTTCCAGGAAAAAAACGGTTCGCAGGTAATTGGTTCCCTGATGCTTGGAGCCGCCTTCTGGAGAGGTCATCGGTGAGGTAAAAACAGGGGCATCGGAGTTCTGCACGGTCTTGCTCCCGCCTGCACTACTGGTCACTGGAAGCTCCGATTTGATGCGGGCTGGTATGCCAAGATGGGCGTATTTCTTCTCTTGCTCCTTCCAGTAGAGTTCACCGTCAACCAGACGAATGGCGGTGATTTTGACTTTGCCAGGGAACTGGTTGATCAAATCCAGACGCAATCTCGTGATGGACTTTGCGTTTTCCCACAACTCGCCCGCCTTGCCATTGTGGAGGTTGATGAAATGGGTGTGCGGCTTGCCGTCCCCCTTGAGGCTTCCGACGGCGAACTTGGCGGCCTCGCGCAGGGCCGGAGCTGTATCCGTAGCAAAATAGAGTTGGCCAGTGGTCGAAGCAGGTATCCCCGTGGCGACATACTCAATCTGCATAAAATCGGCGCCCTTGGGTGCCACCTCAATTCCACGGATTTCAATGTTGGAATGCGAGCCAGTCAAATCAAGAACCAGGCCGTCGGGAGCCTCGGTGGCGTTCAGGTTTCGTGACTTGTCCCACCCCGCGTTCGTGCCATTGAACACCCACTCCTTGGAGTTGACTGGCGGCCATTTCTTGTCGCTGCGCAACTCCTCCCGCGACAGGAGTCGAATGGACTTCAGCAGCATCCTGCCCGTAAAACGCGTAGCCAGGTTCAGGCGCATTGAGGAGATGGTCTCCGCGTTCTTCCAGGCATCCTTGCTCCGTCCTTCGGAAAGCATCGTGTAGGCGGTATGCTCCTTGCCGTCCGCGACAATGGCGGGCATGAAGAACTTCGCATCATTATTGATTTTAGGGACGGCCTTTGTCCCAAAGAACATATTGCCTCCGTTGCCCTTGACCTCGCCTTCAGCGACATACCTCAGTTCCAGATACTCTAAGTCCTTTGGTGAGAAATCCATCTTCTCACACCATAAACTGAGTTGCTCACCGTTGAAGGTCAGCTCAAGTCCATCAGAAGTCACCTTCGTTTCCAAGGCTTTCATCGCTATCCAGCCGCAGTACCCTTTCGTGAAGTCCCCTTTCGTGAAGTCCCCTTTCGTGAAGTCCCATTCGTGGGCGAACAGTCCCATTACGATTGACAACAGCAGCAAACAAATGGTGGTTCTCATCATAAACTCGCTTTGTGGAAACTCTCTATACATCGTTGAAAAGGCACGGTTGAATATCACGTATCGTGCAGGCGATGACTACAGCACCCTTGCTAGCCACTAGCCACTAGCCACTTACCTCGACGGCACACATTCCGCGGTTTGCAGCTGTCTTCAAAGTCACGGAGTTTTCCGTCACATTGCGAAAATAGCAGGGGAATGAACTTGTGATTTGAGGATTGGCTATCGGCTTTGAATACGTCAGGGTGACTGGCAGATTTCGTATTCCGAGGTTCTCGACAATCGTCTCCAGGCGTCCATTTGCAAAAGCCCTTGTCAGCAATTGACATTCGCCTGTAGGCGCAGCGATTCTCGGCACAGGCCTACCCACACTCATCGCCCAGTGGTCCAGCGCCTGCCTTACAGAGCTGAAGACATCCTGCCACAATTGCGGGTCGAGTCCCATCTGGGGCATGACGCTAATGGAAGCGTACGCTTGAAGAAAATTGGAACCACCCTCGTTATAGGCAAGGTTGTCCTGCATGGGCCTGTATGTTTTTCGCCGAACTGGATTGCCTGAATGAAGCAGAAGCACAGCAAAACGCGAATCATCGAAGAATTCCCCCTGCGACGCATATTCGGCCAGAAACTCGCTTCTCCCAACGAGAACAATAGGTTCTGACCTTTGCAGAAGCCTCTTCACGGTCTCATTGCCGAGAAGATGAACCAACGGTACGCACAATGGCTCGTGAATCTCCTCAAGCTCATCGGCACGGGCAGTTGACTGCAGGGCAAATCCCGCATATTTGAACTTGTAGAGCGTGTCAAAAGCGGTCGGGAAATAATCATAGAAGTAGTCGTCGCTCCCCTCGGTCATCATCCTGTCATCCCACACAAACACCATTTCACCAGCGGAGACAAGCGGCTCGGGGCGGATGGCCGCACGCCAGCGGGATGTAATGAACTCCCAGTCGGAGGCGGAAAAACCATCGGCCAGGCAGGCCGTCAGACCATCTGCCGCGCGAAAAAGCCTTCCATGCCGATAATGGGCAAGCGAGGCCAAGGCGAAAAGCTCCCTCTCGTAGCCAGCGGGCGACTGGCGGACATTGTCCCAATCCTCCACGACATCCTTGCATCCATGCAGAAACAGGATGCGTGTTTCGGGAAGATAGACACGGATTTCCTGCATGGCGGCAAAGCACCAGATGTGGTAATGGCGATGCAGGTCGGGAAACAGCTGCCATGGTTCCCGCGCAGACTGGTTGGACATCGACAGAGGAACTGTTTCGCAGACAATGGCATCGACTCCAGCATCTACCACTGCCTTGTAGTCGATGCCAAGCCAGTCAGCCGCCACCTGACTTCCACGGGTAAAGGATGAATTCATTATACATTGCCCACCAAGCGGATGGATTTCCTTCGCAATCGCACTCCAGAACTCTACCCAACGTTTTTGGATGAAACGGGTAAACTCTCTCCGATGCTCGCCCCAAATCCAGCTCATGCGTTTCTTCTGCCTTGATGGATTGCCATCGCATGGCAAGGTTACATACTCAGGTGCCTCAAGACCTGTGCGCAGTAGGAAATTCCTGGTGATGTTATCGTTGGCGACACGCCGATAAAGGAGGCCTGTTGCGTTGAACCTGTCCGCCCCATGAAAGCCTGCAAATCCATAGTCGTGGCAAACCTGCCCCACCTTGGGGGCAAAAATCTGTTCAATCGGGGCGCCGTCATTCAGGAAGGCAATGGGATTAAAGCGGTACATATCGCCAGACAGGTGTTCGATCAGCTCCTCATGCTGCCCCAGCCATTCGGCTCCATATTTGTTCTGGTAGTAGCACGTGAACATGGAAAGATAGACTGGCACCCCGCGTTTCCTGAGGTTCGCTATCAGCTCGCGCAACTGCCAGTTCGTCCATTTCTGGCGTTCCCTCTGTTCGTTTCGCGGATGGGCATTTCGTGAGCAGACCGTCGGCGACAGTTCATACTCCTCCTCCATTCCCCTATGGCTTAATGGGAAATCAGCCGCACAGATGAACAGGAAAATGGAATCGGGCTTCTGGGGAATGGAATCCAAATAGCGCGCCGCCCCCCTGTCCGCATCCGTGTTCTCAAAGGCAATGAGTTCGGTCCAGAGATGATACTCAAACGCCTGTTCTGTCATATTTCACTCCGTTGTGGATTACCATTGGAAATAAGCACTTTTTCAACAGAGACAATGGAGGTAGTTTCAAAACAGTTTGAAACTACCTCCATATACACTGAGTCTGATTAGCTACACGGCACAAAACATCGGACTGCGCCAACGCCCGCCTAAAGAGTTACGTTAGAGGTGAATGTAAACGCCGTTTTTGATACCACCGAAGGTAGCTGGCAACGAAACATTGCAGGCCTTGTATTCAACCTGCCAGAGGTCACGAAGCTCACCCAAGGATTTGATGGACTGGACGTGCCCATCCAAGAACATTGCGTTTCCGCTTTCGCCATGGGCGCTGAAGTGGAAACCAGTGGCTTTGGCGGCGTCGGAGGGTGCGCTAAGCGGACGCACGGCCAGCCACTGGACCTTTCGGTCAAGATTCCAACTGTCACCAAGCAGGAAGAAACTGCTGGGAGCCTTCACAATCAGCGCCGGCAAATAACGGTCATTGGTCGTATCCGCAGCTCCAGGCCATACGCTGGGCTTGCTGGTAACCATATAGGCGGATTGGGGGCGGTTGGCCGTCTGGGGAGAGCCATAAATCTGCTGGACATTGACGCTGTCCGTAAAGGGCTCATTTGCCGGGCAAACCGTCTCCTTCCCATTGCCGACACCAGACCCCGTTTGTCCGAACTTGCTGGCGCTGCTATCCTTGGCGGAAAGGTAGCCGTTGTAGGAGAGGGGACGTGTCCACACGGTCTGGGATGCGTATGACTCCATCAACCAGCCCTTGTTGTCATCGATATAAAGAAGATGCCCATTCGAACACTGCTTCAAGTTATTGGTGCACGCAATTGCACGAGCCTTGGCACGTGCTTTCGACAGTGCCGGCAAAAGCATTGCAGCCAAAATGGCGATGATAGCGATGACCACCAGCAACTCAATCAGCGTAAACTGACGGACTAAGGTATGGTTTCGTTTCATGTCTGCACTCCTTCAAGGTTAAAGGGTTGTGTCAAATATCATCGTATTAAAATGACATCTAACTCATTTATTTTGTGTATGTTAACTTGATTTGTTGTTATCTCCCCCCTAAAATCCAGTTTTTTGGGGATTTTTCGGGGGGAGGGAAGAAGATGTCTGAAGATTGTCTGCTATTTTAAGTTTACCACAACAAAAAAACAGGAGGTCTTCAGACATGAAATCATCAATTCTGCATTTTGCCAAATGGATCTGCCATTGCCTGACGCGCCCAGAGTTCGATTCGCTTCTTGTCATATTCCTTGAGGTCCAGGGAGGCTCTCGTGAAGACTTTGCATTCAAGGAAGAGAAGCCGTCGCCCAACTACAGGGATTTTCGCCAGGATCCGGTTCCTCCTCTCCGCGAGCCCCCTCCATGCAAGCCAAAGCTTGGACTTGACGACTGGAAAGAGCGTCTTGCCGCCTACCAGCGCGGGCATGGACGGGCCTTGCGCCCCGTGTCTGCCCGTTCCCTGGAACGCCGTGTGCCAGAGCATTGCCGTTGCGAGGTCTGCGGCGCACCGCACGACTACCTTTACCTCAACGACGGGGCGAAGCGCACGCAATACAGGTGCAAGGTCTGCTCCCATCTCGGCATGATAGAGCGTCACCGCCAGACGTCCACAACCGGATTCCATTGTCCGCACTGCGGGGCCAGCCTGTACAAATGGAAGGAAAACGACCACGAGACCATCTACAAGTGCGGCAACGACGACTGCGGCTTCTACCTGGACAACCTCAGGAGGCTGACGCCTGATGAAAAGGCGGCCAGGGAGGCGAACCGATACGACCCGAACTACAAGCTGCGCTACCAGTATCGCGAGTACTGCATTGACAGAACACGGCTGAAGTGCAGACGAGTGGAGAACGCGGGCGCGAAAGCGCTGTCCTCCATCAGAAACTCAATGCACACCCTGGGGCTGGCGCTTTCCTTTTTCATCAATCTCAGCCTGAGCTCGCGCCAGACGCGGGATGCGCTGAAAGGGCTTTTCGGCATCACCGTATCGCATCAGACCGTGGTGAACTACGTCAGGCTTGCCGCGGCAGCCGTCTCCGGCTGGCTCGACAGGCGCCTTCCATCCCCGGGGGAGACGGCGGCCGGCGACGAGACCTACATCCAGGTCAACGGAACATGGCACTACACCTGGTTCGTCATCGACTGCGCGACCAGGGCGCTGTGCGCATACAATCTGTCAGACACGAGGGGAACGGCCCCCGCGCTGGCGACGCTTTTCAACGCATACGGCGAGCCGCAGGGGAAGGACGGCGTCCGGCATGAATTCGTCCGCGACGGGCTTGGCTCCTACGACAACGCCATCGCGGCGTACAACCAGATGGATTGCGCGGCAGGACGCCTTGACGGGCTTCCCGCGCTGGTGGGCAGGACCGTCGTCGGCCTTGAGAACCTGGACAGTGTCTCGGAGGAGTACCGCCAGTGCAAGCAGCTCGTCGAGCGCCTGAACCGCACATACAAGTTCCACACCAGGCCGAGAAACGGATTCAAGGACCTCGACGGGGCGACGGCGCTCACCACCCTTTTTGTCGCGTACTACAACCATCTACGGCCGCACTCCGCGCTGAAAGGCGCCGTCCCCGTGCCCTTGGCGGAGCTGGACGGCATTGACACATTCCCGATGCAATGGGAGAAGCTTGTGGAGCTTGCAACCGCCTGACGGGGAGTGGAGTTCTTTTTCCCTCCGTACATGCCGAACCTTCACTGTGCCCGCTCACAATGCAAAGGAACCGTGGAATAAATTCCGCCGTCTAAGTCAAGTGAAACGTCCGCGCGCCAGCGCGGTGACGCAGACGGCGGAGTTTTATGCCGCGAAAGTCCTTTGCATTGCATGAGCGGGCACAGTACATTAATGGCATGTACGGGAGAAAAAGAACTCCACGGCTGGCAAATGCAGAATTTTCAAAGAGCTAAAAGCTACCGAGGTAACTTTCATTTTCATTATCCTGAACAGGCTTTACTCCTGCATCAGTTTTCATTTATTTTTTGACACTATCGGTTAAAGCAAACTAATGATACGTTCGGTTTTATAAGGGTAATTTCAAAACGCGCATTTCGATGAGAGTTTTGCAATTACCTCATATTATAATACATGTTAGCGAAAAAACAACTAGCCCCACAAAAAACTCATTTGGCGGACTAATAGCAAAAAACAAAAGTTAAGTCTAAGATGCTTGTTTTGCAAAAAGCAAGTGATATATTGAATGAGCTGATAAATGATGTCAATGACAAAACTACCAAAACTGGGAAAGACACATCATGCTGGACAAACTGAACTACAGGCTTTTCTGGAACTGGGACCATTCGACGAACTGGTGCCTGAACACCGTAGGACGCCAGAACACGGGCGTCAGCAACCTCTACACTAAGCGCGGCCCCGAGTTCGAGCGCGACTACAAGCGCATGATTGAGTGGGCTGCTGACCATGGCGTCAGCTCCGTAGGCTGTGTGGCACTGCTCCGCGACTGCCACGGTGGTTTCGAGAGCGCGCGCCGCATCTGCGGCTATGCACGTGAAAAAGGCGTGCGCGTCAATCTGATTGCAGGCCTCTACTCATACGGCGGTCTCTACTATGAGGGAAAATCGCAGCTTTCTCTGAACAATTTCCTCGAAAAACACCCCGAGTGCATGGCGAAAGACCTGGACGGCACGCCGCGCTACATTCAATTCAGGCATCCACACGGCTGGATGCGCGAGCCCGTCGCCTGCCCTTCCAATCCAGCTGTCCGCAACTACGTGCTGGACACCCTGGCCTACCTCTTCATGGCATTGCCCGAACTAGGCGGAATCCAGATGGAAACGGGTGACTGCACACCTGTCTGCATGTGCGACAAGTGCCGTGAGCGCCGTGCCCAATGGAAGGGCGGCGAGGGACGCATCCCCCAACTCTCCCTAAGCGACATGGCGGGCATCTACCCCGATGCAGCAAACACCGTCTGGAGCGTCAGCCCCGACGCCTGGGTTGTCTGCGAAATGTACACGCACTACACAAACAACGCCGTCTATAAGGACGCAGAGAATCCCTGCGTGAAAGCGATGTGTTCGCTGCCTGACAAGTGCTTCCTGCAGTGGGGCGACCGCCACTTCCCAAAGAAGGTATGGGAAGATTTCCAGCCCGTGCCCGAACATCTGCGCAAGTTCCGCAACATCTACCGCTGCCACCACTCCACGCAGTGGGCAGAGGGGCGCCACACCCTGATGGTCGAGAAAATCCGTCGGCAGTGCGAGATGGCGGCGGACGCAGGCATCCAGGGTGTCTCCATCTTTGGTGAATGCTCTGCCTTCCACGCTAACACGGAGTTCAACTACCTTGCCTTCCAGTACTTCGCCGACCATCCGCATGCGACGCTTCGCGCCTTCGCTGAAGAGGTCATGGCCCCACGCCTGACATGCACCGCCGATGTCGCCGAACGCTACATCCAACTGGCTGGCCTCATCTACGACCAGGCGAAGATTCCCGCAGCCTCCGCCGAAATCACTAAAATCCTCGCGGGCGTCACAGACTATGATGCGCAACGCCGCTGGATGTACCTCGGCAGCTTCCTCAACGCCTACTACTGGGAATCCATCCAGAAGAACTGATTCTGACCTTCAATATGCATGTAAAATGCCGCCGCTCCCTCATGGAAACGGCGGCATTTTTCATGCAGGAGCATTAGCCCCTATAAAGTTCGCTTTACTTGATGGCTTGTGCACCAGCTCCCTCATAGGCCCCGAAGAGCTTGAAGGTCTCTTCCATCGGATAGCGGTTGCAATACATCGACACCTTGGTCTCAATCTTGCCGACCTTGTTCATGCCCATTGCCTCGCGGAAGATGTTGGCAGGGGAGTTCTCGTCATAGTCCGTCTTCTCGGAGTAGGATGCGCTGAGGAAGGCGGTCAGGTAGGCGTCGTTGATGATGCCCTTGAAGGCGGCAGGGTTCTTGAGGGAGACGTTCTCCTCGACACTCTCCATGCCAGGGAAGTCAACCATGTCTTCGAACTCGTCGCTGTCAACCATGAGCTTCAGGATGCTGGGGCTCTTGACGACGGTCACATCAGCCTTTTTGTTGAGGAAGAAGATGTTGTTGTCGATGGAGACCTTCTTGGACTTGGGGTCGCCCATGGCGTTGTCAACGCCAGCGAAGACGCTGAGGCCGAAGATGTTGTGGTGGACGTTGGAGACGACTTTGGTATTGCAGCGATAGCCGTAACCCATGTCGCCGAAGTCGTTGGTGCGGCTCCAGGAGAAGAGGACGGTGTTGTTGGAGAATTCGCAGGATGTGGTACCAGCCTGTGCGTTGGAACAGAGGACATTGCAGGAAATCATACGGCAAGCAATAAAGACGTTATTGACAACCTTGACATTGCCCTTGTAGTGGCTGATGTTGATGCCGTAGTTACCGCTGTTGGAGAAGACGCAGTTCTGGATGGTGATGTTGCCCTCATAGCGCCCCTGGGTCTCGCTGTAGATGGAGTAGGACTTCGCAGAGGCGAACTGGTCCTTGGAGCCTTTCGCAGGGGGCTCCAGCCACATGCCCGTCTCGACGCCTTCGGGCTTGCCCTTGACGTCGTGGTAGCTGTTCATGAAGGACTGGTCGATGACGATGCCGTCGATGACCATGTCGGGGCCTGCGCCATTCGGAAGTTTCAGGGTAATCACGCCAAGACCCTTGGAATCGTTCTTGTCATTCGGGGGCTGGATCTTGGTGGTGTGCGTGGCGACATCGCGTGTGGCGAAGTCAGCGGAATAGCCGCCCTTGATCGTGACAGGCTTGTCAATAATGATTTCGCTGGCGCCAAGCAAGCCAGAGTAGTTGCCTTCCGCCATGTAGATGGTGTCGCCTGGTGCCGCTTTCTTGAGAGCGTCGGCTATGGCCTTGAACGGGGCCTCCTTGGTGCCAGGTCCTTTTTTCTTGCCATTTGAAGCGGAAACGTACCAGTCCGCACTGAACGATGTTGCAGCCAGAGCAACGCTGGCAATAACAAACAGCAGTTTCTTCATCATAGTTTGGATTCTCCTTTTTGGGTAAAGAATGGATGAAATAGTCAAAAAACAACCCATTACGCTTAATTTACATACTATCCCGCATTTTTCAACCACATTCACCATTTTTAGGCGATTTGCACCCGTTTTTGCGATGTGCCCCTTTTTCCCTAGGACGACACACTCCGCGAAACACACTGTTCCATCGGAAATAGAGCAAAGAGTCAATTATTGCCTGAAACTCAGCGGAAAGTCATTTTTTTGATAGATTTCGCAGAGTTTCAAGGAAAAAATTGGTCTTTTCGCGTTGAAACTTAGCG